>JAQBWJ010000241.1 GCA_027625215.1 Candidatus Poribacteria bacterium | reverse complement strand
TTCAAGAAGGCGACCGTCTCGTCGGACGCCGATGTTGAGGCGATGAGAGCCGAATCGCGCGCTCGCGTGGCGGAGCATGTCCGCAACCGCGATGGGCTCGGCGAGTCGCCCGTACGCCCGCGTCTATACGGCGAGGACGCCGAACCCCGACGCGCGTTCAAGTCCGTCGAACGCAGTCGCGCGGCGATCAAAGGCAGTTCCGCAAAAGTATCAGCCAACACGACGAACCTGTCCGAAGTCGAGTTGGTTGAGCCGGTGCGCGTCGATGAGGACGAGTGGTGGGTGAACAGCCGCTCCAAGATGCGCGCGCCCGAAGCGCCTCAATCGCCGCGTCAGGACAAACTGCGCCCGGCGTCGCGTCTGCGCGATGAAGACGGCTCCGAAGTGGTCGGCGCGCCCGACCTTCGCACCCGACCCGATTTGGGCTGGATGTACCGCAAGAACCAAGACTGATCTCGAGCTCCGCCCGACGCTCACATGACGGGCGCGAGGACTACCTGCGACGCCTCGCGCCCTTCCGCCGCAGCCATTCGATGGAGTGCCGACGACCTATGCCGACCGCTCAACCCTCGTCCCGATCCGCCGCCAAGAGCGTCGCCGCGCGTCGTCTGGAACTCGGCGACATTCCCGTCGCGGTGAACAGTTTGCCGCTGCCCAGCGAGATGATGACCCACGACCTTGCCTGCGTCCCTGAGATGCCCGAAGTCGTCGGACGACGCTTCTTCCTGACGGCGACGACGGTTGAGGAGATCGAAAACGCGAGCCCCTTCCAAGACGCGCTCGACGGCAAGCTGGAAAACATCGGCTACAACCCCGACGCCAACTCGACGAACGAAGACGGCACCGATCCGGCGCGTTCGCTCTACCTGCTGCTGATGCCGCCGCTGGAAGACGTGTTCAAGCGCGGCATTGATCTGCCTTACCCGCTCTACGGCTATCAGGCAGAAGGCGTCTCCTTTTTGGCGAAGCGCAAGTACGCGCTGCTCGCGGACGACATGGGGCTCGGCAAGACGGTGCAAACGATTGTCGCGGCGCGGGTGCTGCTCGGCAGCGGGTTCGTCAAGCGGCTGTTGATTATCTGTCCCGCCGGGTTGAAGTCGAACTGGAAGTCCGAGTTTGAAACATGGGCGCCTGAAGTCGCCGTGCAGATCGTCGGCGGCACGACGACCCAACGACGCGATCAGTGGGACAGCCCCGCGCACGTCCTCATCGCCAACTACGAGTCCGTCCGCAACGACGCCGATTTGATGCCCTCCAAGCCGTTCGACCTGATCGTGTTGGACGAGGCGCAACGCATCAAAAACGCGGAAACGAACACGTCGCAGGCGATCAAGGCGATCCCGCGCCGCGCCGCGTGGTGTCTCACCGGGACGCCCATCGAGAACAGTCTGAACGACCTCGCGTCCATCTTGTCGTTCCTCAAACCCGACATGAATCTCTCCGAAGACACCTCGCCGGAAGACGCCCGCCGACAGGTCGCACCACTGCTGCTTCGCCGCGAGAAGAAGGTCGTCCTGAAAGACCTACCGCAGAAACGCGAACACACGGCGTTGCTCGAACTGACGGACGAACAGGCGGAAGCGTACGCCGCGACGGAAGAGGCGGGCGACGCCTTCCTCCGCAATCTGGGCGAAACGGTGACGCTGCAACACGTCCTCGCCCAACTGACGCGGCTCAAACAGATTTGCAACTTCGACCCCGAAACGGGCGCTAGCGCGAAACTCGACTACCTGCGGGAGTCGATGGAAGCGATTGCCGAGAGCGGCGAGAAGGCGTTGGTCTTCTCCCAATACACCCGCACGCTCGACTTCATCGCCGAAAACCTCCCCGAATACCGCTCGTTGCAATATCACGGCGGGCTTTCCCGCAATCAGAAGGACGCGGTGATCGAGGAGTTCAAACAGGACGACGGAATACCGCTGCTGCTGATCTCGTTGCAGGCGGGCGGCGTCGGGTTGAACTTGCAGGAGGCGTCGTACGTCTACCACTTCGACCGATGGTGGAATCCGGCGGTCGAGCGTCAGGCGGAAGACCGCGCTTACCGTTTGGGTCAAAAACGCGAGGTGCTCGTCACGCGCCTCGTCATCCGCGACACGATTGAGGAACGCATCGACAAAGTGCTCAAGGCGAAAGAAGCCCTGTTCCGCCGTTTCATGGACGAGCAGGGCGACGCCGCGCCGGATGCCGCTCCCGCGAAGGCGTTGACCGATTCCGACTACTTCAATCTCGTCGGCCTGTCGCCGATCCTCTCCAAAGTCCGCCGCCACGCATAATCTTGCGGGGTCGCCCTTACGTTCCCAAAGTGCATCCGCCTGTGTGTTGATGTGGCGGGTGCGAGGTGGTTTTCACCGCCCCGATGTGTTGGGACATTTCTAACGGACTAACGGAGCGATTCTTACCCGCGATGAAGATGCACGCCGACGAGGTGGAGACAAACCCTGCGCTGGTCCGACGGTTGGTCGCCGCGCAGTTTCCTCAATGGAAGAATCTGCCCATCGAACAAGTCGAGTCCGTTGGAACGGACAACGCGCTCTATCGGATCGGCGGCGAGATGGTCGCGCGACTGCCGCGCAAGCCGTCCGCCACCGGGCAGCTCGAGAAAGAGCATCGGTGGTTGCCGAAACTGGCGCCGCGCCTGCCGTTGGACGTTCCGATCCCGCTGGAAAAGGGCGAACCGAACTCGGAATACCCCTGGGGATGGTCAATTTATCGGTGGCTTGAGGGGAAGACGGCGACGATGAGCCACATCGCGGACCCGCACGAGATGGCGCGCGATCTGGCGCTGTTTATCGCCGCGATGCAACAGATCGACCCGACCGACGGACCCCCTCCCGGCGCGCACAACTTCGGTCGGGGCGCTCCACTTGCGACGAAAGACGCACAGACACGCAACGCCCTCGCCGACCTCGAACCGCTCCACATGATCGACACGAAAGCCGCGCTCGCCGCGTGGGAAATCGACCGTGACGCTCCCGTTTGGAAAGACGCCCCAGTATGGGTACATGGCGATCTTCAGTGGGTGAACTTGCTCGCCGTCGGCGGACGATTGAGCGCGGTGATCGACTTCGGCGGATTGGGCGTCGGCGACCCCGCCGTCGATGTGATGCCCGCGTGGTCGCTGTTCGACGCGGAGGCGCGCGAGACGTTCCGCGCCGCTTTGAACGTCGATGACGCGACGTGGGCAAGAGGTCGCGGGTGGGCGTTGTCGTTCGGGTTGATCGCGCTGCCGTACTACCACGTCACGAACCCCATCCTTGCGGGGATCGCCCGCCACGCCATCAAGCAAGTCCTATCCGATCACCAACACGCTTGACGGCTTCGACGGGGTTTACACGAATCGGTGTGTCAACGGGTCCCGCCCAGTGTTCATACGGGTTTTACCCAATATGAGGCGTTAACTTATGTTCACTCATGTCAACCTGTGTTAACCGATGTCAACCTGTGTTAACTGCTCTTTCCGGCTGAATCGACCGTAGCCCTCAAAATGCGTTTGCGTCGCGCGTGCGCGTTGTTCCCGGTATCGGAGTGCGTTACGATACGCCGCGACTCAGGTTGTTCCCGACCATCCGAACAGAGGCGACGAAAGGCACGTAACGCATGGCTTCACCGAAGAAAGTTCGCGTCGGATTCATCGGCTCCGGCGGTATCGCGCAGGGCAAACATGTTCCCGGACACCAGAGCGTCAAAGGCGTCGAGATCGTCGCGTGCAGCGACATCAGCGAGCCGCGCGCAAAAGCCTTCGCCGAACGCAACGGCATCAAACCCGACTTGGTGTTCACCGACTACCACAAGATGCTCGAAGTGAACGAGATCGACGCGATCAGCGTCTGCACCCCCAACTGCTTCCACGCCGACCCGACCATCGCCGCGCTCAACGCAGGCAAGCACGTCATCTGCGAAAAGCCGCTCGCGGGCAACGCAAAAGACGGCAAACGCATG
This sequence comes from Candidatus Poribacteria bacterium, assembly GCA_027625215.1. GTDB lineage: Bacteria > Poribacteria > WGA-4E > JAQBWJ01. Next base: position 1,200 of record JAQBWJ010000241.1, on the reverse strand, counting down.
GTCGACGCGCAGGAGAAGACCGGACTGACGCTGCAAATCGGGCTGCAGTCCCGCTTCAACCCGAGTATGTGGACGCTCCGACAGCGTATCCAAGAGGGCATCCTCGGCGATGTGTACTACGGGCGCACAACGGCGTTACGTCGTCGCGGCATCCCCGGCGCGCCGACCTTCATCAAGAAGGAGATCGCGGGCGGCGGTCCGCTGATCGACATCGGCGTCCACTCGTTCGACCTGATGCTGTTCCTGATCGGCTACCCCGATCCGGTCGAGGCGTTCGGCTCGACGTGGCAGAAGTTCGGGAAAGACCCCGAAATCTTTACGGCGGGCTGGGGCAAGTGGAACGCCGCCGACTTCGATGTGGAGGACATGGGGATCGGTCAGGTGAAGTTTGCCAACGGCGCGACGATCACCCTCGAAACGTCGTGGGCGGCGCATCTGACGGATACGGGCAGAGACTTCATCGTCGGCGACAAGGCGGGCGCGTCGTTGAGCAACCCCGTCAAGATTCTGACGGACGACGGCACGAAGGCGCTGAAGGACTACAACTTGGAGCCTCTCAAACGCACGCCCAAAGAGTTCCAGTCGTTCCACGACTGCGTTCGCAAGGGCACGCCAACGCACGTACCGCCGCAGGAAGTCCTCAAGCTGATGAAGATTTTCGACGCGATCTATGCGTCGGCGGCGTCCGGTAAGTCGGTGAAGATCAAGTAGTTCGCGGTGCTAACGGATAAGGGAGTCTCGGATGAACGCGGAGCGTCAGACCATCGAAATCCGTCCTCGATCCATTCCTTCTTCCGGCGAATTCCCGGATCGGGTCGCGTTGATCGAGTATGATGTCCAACTTCCGCCCAATTCGGGACTCCGCCTTGAAATCACTGATTCAGGCGACACATTCTGGGATTCGTCGGTTGAGTGGTTAACGGTGATCGTCGCGGTCTCATCGTGTGTGCCTCCGCCGCGTGAACTGCGTCCCGATCCGCACGACTTTCAGTCGAACAAGTCGATCTACGCGGAATTGACCATTCGACCGTTTCGTGACGATGGCAGCAGTCTTGGCAGCCGCACACATAGTGAGACGTACCGAACGATCAAATACGACAAAAACTGGCGCACGTTCGCCGATCTCGCGGTGCTGGAACCGATCACGGCTGAGTTCGGAGAACCGATCACGTTTCTGACGCTTCATGATGTGATCGGCGC
>JAQBWJ010000240.1 GCA_027625215.1 Candidatus Poribacteria bacterium | reverse complement strand
GTCAAGCTGAAACGGCTCTATCCGAAATAGGCAGAAGAATCAGCCTGACAGACCACTAGTGGTCTCTTAACAACACGGCGTTTCGCGCGGATTTCATACTCGTCACACCGTTTTGATGGGTCGATTTGCGCTCGTTATCAAGAGCGTCTCCATCAGTATTCGCGTCATGTCTGGTGTCGCGGAGTAGTCCTCCTGCCCGTCCTGTCAACCGATCCTCTTGATTGGCGACGGGATCACATTTGCCCGAACCTAACCAACGCGCCTCGCGCCCCCAAAGTACTCCCGACACCGCGAATCGGTGAAACGACCATACCCCCCAACCTCGTCATTGATAGAGATGGATTTCATAGGTACGGGGAAGACTGGGGCGCGATGAATCGGAAGGATGAAAACGGTATGGCTCGTTGGAACTCGCGGTGGACCGGACGTGTGGCGGTGATATGCGCGCTCATTTTGGCAAGCGCAACGCGCGTCCAAGCGCAGGACGCTGCCGCATTTATCGTGATGGAGTTCGACTCCGGCAAAGTGCTGATCGAGCGAAACGCCGACAAGACGCACGCGCCCGCGTCTCTCGTCAAGATGATGTTGACGTACGTCGTGATGGATTATATCGCCAGCGGCAACGCTTCGCTCTCGATGCCCGTGACAACCTCCGCGCACGCCAGTTTGATCGGCGGTTCGCAGGTCTATTTGAAACAGGGCGAGACGTTCACGCTTGAAGAGTTGATGCAGGCGATTGAAATCGCCTCCGCGAACGACGCCTGTGTCGCGGTCGCCGAAGCGTTGGTTGGTTCGGATATGGCGATGGTCGTTTTAATGAACGAGAAAGCGCAGGAAATCGGGCTGACGAACACGACGTACGTGAACGTGCACGGTCTACCCCCCGACCGAGGGATGCCCGACAATGTGACGACCGCCCGCGACGCCGCGACGCTCGCCCGCGCGTTGATCCAAAAGCATCCCGAAGTGCTGCGTTGGACTTCAACCACGCGCGCGCCGTTCCGAAACGGCTCGTTCATTCTCAACAGCACGAACGCGCACTTGCTCGAACGATTCTCCGGCGCGGACGGCTTGAAAACGGGTTACCACAGCGGCGCAGGGTTCAACCTCGTCGCGACGGCGAAACGCGATGATGTCCGCCTCATCTCCGTTGTGCTGGGCACCTCCTCGACGCGCGCTCGCACCAGCGAAACGATCAAACTCCTTTCGACATCATTCGTAACGCATCAGCGACGCACCGTCGTCAAAGCGGGCGAAGTGCTTCCCGACCGCGTCTATGTCGAAGGCAGCGAACACATCTACGTCCCGCTGAAAGTCGACGCCGACATGAGCCTGTTCGCCGAACGCAACGCCTTCAAAGAGATTCGACTGATTCCGCAAGACATCCCGAACTTGACCGCTCCGTTGAAAGCGGGCGACGCGGCGGGATCGTTCGTCGCCAAGTTGGGCGAAGAGGTGTTGGGCACCGTGTCGCTGGTCGTCGCGGAGCCTGTCGAGAAGGCGACGCTCGGATGGCGCGTCTGGAACTGGCGCACGCCGCGTCCTTCGACGAGCCGCTTCATGAAGGTTGAGGAGCAGCCCGCCGCGCAACAAGAGTCGGGCGCAGCCGCTACCGAACCGACGACAACGAAAGCCGCCGCGACGAGCGAACCGACGGCGAAGCGCTGACGAACGCGCGGTTCCTTCGCCTCAATATCAAGATTCCTTTCGACATGGTGGGGACGGACTCTCACTTCAAAAGAGGGAGTTCGTTCCCGCGTTTCTTTTTAGACCTTCAAGTACGCTACACTTGAGAAGCATCCGAAACGTCCGCCCGCGCATCGCACATGAAATTGAGAACTTCCCCGCGATGAACCGAGCCGCCAAACTGCCGCCCAAGCGCGTTCAACTCGCCCGTCACGAAGCGTTGACGATGACGTGGAAAGACGGATCGGTCGACCGTTACCCTGTCCCGTATCTGCGAAAGTGGTGTCCCTGCGCCTCCTGCCGCGACTACCGCGAAACGAAATCCGACGACCCGTTTCGCCAGATTGACCCGCGTATGGTCGTGCCGGAAGACGTGCACATTCAGCATCTCGAACAGGTGGGTCACTACGCGCTCAAGTTCGATTTCAGCGACGGACACTCGACGGGCATCTATTCGTACGACTACCTGATCGAGATCGCCCCGAAGACGGACGACGGCAACGGGTGATCGGGCGAGAAATCGCCCCCGCGTTGCCCGAATCCGGCTGGCGCGTTTACAATTGACAGGAACAAGGGATGGGCGACGTTGCGCGGTGCGCGCCGGAAGTCACCGAGACACGCCCCCGACCATCTCCTCCGTCGGTTATGAAGAAAGGCATCGATGGGAGTGTCCAGACTGCCGCGCATCTTGATTGTGGAGCGCAATCAGGCGAGCGTCGACTCGTTGGTTGCCGCGCTTCAGGCGGAAATCGCCGAAGTCGAGTTTCGCGGCGCGGCATCGCCCGAACGGTTGCAGCGCGCGTTGACGGAAGGCGTCGAACTCGTTCTCACCGAATACGATCTCCCCTGGACGACCGGCATCGATCTCTGCGCCTTCCTTCGCTCCCGGCACGCCCACGCGCCCGTCGTTTTCTATACGGATGCAGGGAACGAACAGGTCGCCGTCTCCGCGATGAAGGCGGGCGCGGAAGACTATCTACCCAAATCCAACGACAAATCGGCATTGATTCAAGCGGTGCGACGCGCGCTCCGCAACCGTCGCCCCGTTGAACAGGTCGCGCGTCGGGGGCTCCTCCGGTCGCTGATCTCCGGCGTCTCCGACACGATTGCCACGACGCGCGAGGAGCAGTTCCAGCGGGAGTTCAAGCGCGTCCAACCGTACCTTGACCTCGTCGACTCGATCATACTCGTCTCGGATCACGAACATCACCTAATCGACGCGAACGCGCTGGCGAACGACACGCTCGAAATCACCGACCGCGAGATGGGCAACAACTGGATCGACTCGATCATTTCGCCCGAGGCGCGCGATGCCGTGTACGAGGAACTGAAATCGCTCGGATCGGCGTTGGCGTTTGAGAACGTCGAATATGAGGCGGAAGCGATCACGCCGTCCGGCGTCAGGCGGACAATTCGTTGGGCGACCGCGCCGATCCGCAACGCCGAGAATGAGTTGATCGGCATGATGACGACGGGCGACGACATCACCGAGCAACGCCGCTCTCGCGACGAACTGCGCCACCTGTTCGCGTCCACCAAATGCCTGATGTGGCGCGCGCTCGTGGTGAGGCAAGACGACGGCGTGTTCAGTTGGAACCTGTTCCCCATCGACCTGCAAATGGCGCAGCAGTTGATCCCGTTGGACGTGTTGCCCGATGAGGAGTTCCACGACGCCTGGTATCGCTCCAAGCCGCTTGAAGACCGAGAACGCACCGACGCGAACTCAAGCCGCGCGTTCCAGGAAGGGTTGAACGTCTACTCGCAGGACTTTCGTTGCATCGACAAGCACGGGAACCTGTTATGGTTCAACGAAGACGTGACGGTCAAGCGGTTGGGCGAACATCGATGGGAAGTCGTCGGCGTCACAACGGACATCACCGACCGAAAGCGCGCCGATGCCGAGCTCGAACTGACGACAATCCGCACGCAGACGATCCTCGAATCGGTAATCGACTGCATCATGACGGTCGACGCGAGCGGCAAAGTGCTCGACAGCAACCCGGCAAGCGACCGCGTGTTCGGCGTCTCGCCCGACCAGATGAAAGGTCAACGCATCGACCGCTCCCTGATCTTCGCGGAAGGGACGGTCGAGTTCGCCGACTATGTGAAGACTTCGATCAATAAGCGCGCGCGACTCGTTGGATTTCGTTTTGGAACGGACCCGTTCCCGGCGGAAACGACCGTTACCGAGATGCACACTGCAGACGAGACCTACTTTGTCGTCGATGTGCGCGATGTCTCCGACGAGATGGAGGCGGAGGAAGCGCTTCGACTTGCCATGGAGCAGGCGGAAACGGCGAACCGCGCGAAGTCTGAGTTTTTGTCGCGGATGAGCCACGAACTCCGAACGCCGATGAACTCGATTCTCGGCTTCGCGCAACTGCTCGACCTCAGCCCCAACAAAGATGACGTTCAGGCGCGGCAGGTGTCGCAAATCCTCAAAGCGGGCGACCACCTGCTCCAACTCATCAACGAGGTGCTCGATCTCGCGCGGATTGAGGCGGGGAGATTGTCGCTCTCGTTGGAAGACGTGGACCTCAACGAGGTCGTCGCGGAAGTGTTCGAGATGGTGCGTCCGCTGGCGAACGAGCGCGGAATCGCCGTCATGAACGAGATGGACGGCGACGAAACGTATTACGTCTTCGCCGACCGCACGCGCCTGAGTCAGGTGATGGTCAACCTGATGGCGAACGCGATCAAGTACAATCGTCAGAACGGGTCCGTCTCCGTCGATTGCGTGATCGACCCGAATGGTCGTCTGCGGATCACCGTCTCCGATACGGGCAACGGCATCCCCGCCGATAAGATCGAGCGCCTGTTCCAACCGTTCGACCGACTCGGAGCGGAGACTACGGAAGTCTCCGGCACAGGCATCGGGTTGACCATCTCGCGGCGTCTTGTTGAGGCAATGGATGGCGAGTTGACCGTGCAAAGCGCGGTGGGCAAGGGGAGTCGGTTCTCCGTCATCCTGCCGATGGGCGAGCGGCGCGAATCGACCGAGATGGCGGAACCCGTCGCGCCCGTCGCGGAACTGGCGGAGGTTTTGTCGAGCAAGTTTCGCATCCTGTACGTCGAGGACAATCCGGCAAACCTACGACTGGTTGAGAACGTTTTGGAGTTGCGCGACGACATTGAACTGATGTCCGCGCCGCAAGCGTCGATGGGGATCGAACTCGCCCGCGCGCATCTGCCCGACCTGATCCTGATGGATATCAACCTGCCCGGCATGGACGGCTACGAAGCGTTGAAGCTTCTACTCGCCGACGCGCGCACGGCGCGTATCCCGACCATCGCCGTCAGCGCGAACGCGATGCCCCGCGATGTGGAACGAGGGATCGCCGCCGGGTTCCGTCATTATCTGACGAAGCCGATCAACGTCCGCGTCTTTCTCTCGGTGCTTGACGAGTTCCTGACATAGCGCGTTCCAACCAAGATTGATCGCGTCAAAACGGTCGGCGTGCAATTTGGTTCCGTCCGGTCACC
>JAQBWJ010000239.1 GCA_027625215.1 Candidatus Poribacteria bacterium | reverse complement strand
ATGTCATCCGACTTCACGCAGTCTGCCGGATGCGCCGCAAAGTGTCGCCCCATCAACACGAACGGCATCCCCACGTCTTCGAGCATCGCAAACGGCGCCGCATCCGTCTGCACCGACGCGATCAGCAGCCCGTCGAGTTGCTCGCGGATCGCCGTCTCGACCGCCTCCGTTTCGCGTCGGATATCCTCGTCCGTGTTGTAGAGAACGATGCGATAGCCCCGCGCAGACGAGACCGTTTCGATGCCTTTGATCAACGCGCCGAAGAACGGGTTGGCGATATCGGAGACGATCACCCCGATGCTCCCCGAAAAACGCGATCTCAACCCTTGAGCGTACCGATTCGGCACGTAACGCAGTTCTTTGGCGATTTCGAGGATGCGGCGTTTCGTCTCAAGGTTCACGTCGGGTTTGCCGTTGAGGGCGCGCGAAACGGTGTTGATCGACACGCCCGCCCTGTTCGCAATGTCGTGGATCGTGACGGTCTTCATTCGATTCGGGTGTTCCAAGATCGGAATGAGTGGGAATGCGCTTCTCAATCGTATCCAGCGCGAGACTCGATTGACAATGCGAGTCCAAATGTACTGCGGGCAGTTCAATCCTCGGAAATGGTTCGATAGGGTGTTCCTTCAAGCCAAACCGCCCCATCGTCATTCCGAACTACTGTGAGGAATCGCTCCGACTACTACCCTTGAATGAGGCGCTTTCGGAGAGATTCCTCACAGTAGTTCGGAATGACAGGTGGAGGGTACGACCTTCATTCCACCTAAACGAGATGAACTATGTAAGAACGGAACAGCCCTTCCATGTACGACAAAAGGCGAGCGATTTGCCGGCGGTCACATCCGGCGACGGCGTTTATCGCCGCCGATCAATCGATGCGCATCACCTGACGACGTTCATTCGATTCGTAGCAGGCTTCGACCAAGCGGAGCGTTTTCAGGTAGTCCTCGCCCTCGCTCTCAAACGGTTGCCCGTCGCGGAGGCGGTCGACGAAATGCTGTTGGAGGGCGCGGCAGCAGTCGCCGCCGAAACCGAGCGTCGAGCGCGCGTACTCGTGGACGCAGGACGGTTTCCCCAACAACTTGACGCGCAACGTCCCGTCCATCTCCAGTTCGACATGCCCCCTGCTCCCGTCGAGCCGCAGCGTGCCGAACGTGTAGCGCGTGTTCTCCGCCTCGCACTCGTTGTAGCGGTTCGCGTCGAAGGTCGCCGTCGCGCCGGACTGGAAGTTCAGGACGACGAGGGCGGCGTCCTCGCCGCGAATGATGGGGTTTCGCCGATCCAGCCGCGCGTAGACCGATTCCACCTCGCCACCGAGATAGCGAAACGTGTCGAGCAGGTGGACGCCCGCCTCGAAGATGAGGAAGCGTTCGTACTCGCGGAAATAGGGTTGGCGTTCGAGATAGGCGTCATCGCCCCAGCCGTCTCCTGTCCGCCAGCGGAAGTAGACGGAGTGCATCTCGCCGAGCGTTCCGTCGTCCAACAGCCGTTTGATCTCTCGATACCACGGCTGCCAGCGGAAGTTCTCGTGCGCCATGAAGCGAACGTCGGAGCGCGAGACCGTTTCGACAAGGCGCGCGCTTTCCTCGTACGTCGGGGCGAGCGGCTTCTGGCAGATGAGGTGGATGCCGCGCTCCGCAAGGTCGGCGCAGAGCGCGAGATGCGTGTCGGGTCGGGTGATGATGTCGACAAAATCCGGTTGAATCGCCTCGACCATCGCTCGATAGTCCGTATGAACCGTTGGGATACCGTGCGACGCGGCGGCGTGTCGCGCCTTGCCCTCGTCCGTATCACAGACGGCGACGAGCTCGACATCGGGGATGCGCGTCCATGCGTCCAGATGGAAGCGGCTGAAGTAGCCTGCGCCAATGACGGCGACTCGATAGTTCGGTCGGTTCAATCGTCCTCGCCCAATTCGCAGTCTTTGGTGATTGATCGGTTTTCACGAACATCGAGAATATAGTGATCGATTGTCCCGGATTTCACGGAATTGAAACTGATGCGCCGCCCATCCGCGCTCGGCGCGGCGACGGGTTGCGCCCAAAACATGCCCGGCGAAAACATCGTCCCCGTCCGCACGAGAAAGCGCCATGTGCCGTCGATTCGCACTTGCGCGATCTCATCGACATACGGGCGATACGCGCAGGGCAAGTTGTCCGCGTTTGGGAAAAACGACGCGATGAACCAATCGTTGACGCGGCGGGGCCACGACAGATGAAGGTTATGCACGTATGCGAGTTGATCGCTCGGGACACGGAGTAGAATGCGTTCGTCCGTACCATCCAGATTGACAATGCGCAGTTCGAGAGGGACGCGCTTCTCCCACATTTCGATCCAGTTGAAATACGCGAACCTGCCGTCCGGTGAAAAATCGTGATGACCGACATTGTGTCCGTCGAGGCGGTGGGCGAGTTCACCTGTGTCGTCGAACAGGAACATCGCCTGTCCCGACGAATTCGCGGGTTCGCCGTTGATGACGATCAGGTTGTCGTAACCGATGTAACGCGCCTTATCCCATCCCGCCGAAAACGCATCCGGCAGCCGCGCGTCGAACCGACGCTCGTCCGTCATGTCGGGCAGACGGAACGAGTGGGCGATGCCGTCGTTGGTGAAAACAAGGATACGGCTACCGTCCTGATTCAGAGAAGGTCCCGGCGGCTGCAACCGCATCGGCTCGAACGACATGAGAAGCGTCGCGTCGTCGGTCGTCACGTCATACTTATAGAGATTTCCCTCTCGCCACGTGTAGAGGATATCGGGAAGATGGCGGTCCCACACCAGCTTCCAATCGTAGGTCGCAATCGACCAGAGTTCCTTGATAAAAACTCCGTTACCCTTGTAGAGAAGAACGCGCCAGTCCTGTTGTTGTAGGTTCGAGCGAACGCCGACCATTTGCGTGCCGTCGGCGTTCCATGGGTCTCGGTAGTGGTACAGGTTGTGCTCGTGACCGTCGGACGGTTCCAAGCGCCTCACACGTGAGCCGTAATGCGAATCGCGCGCTTCGGTTGGCTTGATTTGCTCCACGACTCATCTCCGCTCGAACGAGAGCCTACCCCTGCAAAGGATCGGATGGGATCGGCTCCGGCTCGCCGTAGAGGTGTCTGTAGGCGTGGTAGGAGTCCATCACCTTTTTGATGTGATTGCGGGTCTCGTCGAACGGCACATTCTCGATGAACTCGTCCGGGTCGGTGATTTCAAACCGCCGCTTCCACGAGCCCATTCGCCCTTCTCCGGCGTTGTAGGCTCCCGACACGAGATAGAAGTCCTGCTCGAACATATCCGCAAGATAGCGGATGTACCACGATCCCATTCGCATGTTCACTTCGGGATCGAACAACATCTGCTTGTTGAACTTGGGGATACCGATCTTTTTCGCAATCGTCTCGCCCGTCGTCGGCATCACCTGCATCAGCCCGTACGCGCCCGCCAACGAGACGACATCCGCCTGAAACCGGCTCTCCTCGCGGATCATCGCGGCGACGTAGTGCGGATCGACGTTGAACTCCGCCGCCGCCTTTTCAAGTTGATCGCGGAACGGGATCGGGTACAACAACTGCCCGATCTCTTGCGGAGGCGTCGCGCCGTTGCTGCGGACGGACGGCAACCGCGAGAATCGGTACGCCATGATGTACGCGCGATAGGTCTGCCCGATGTGCTGGTTCGCGTCGATCAGGTGATAGTAGAGCATCGCCTTCTGATCGGGGTAGCGGTCGATGAGGCTCTCCATCTCCGCGATGGCGGCGCCGTAGTCGTTCACCTGTTTCAACAGTTCGACGCGAGGGAACGGCATCTTTTGCAACGACGCCAATGAGACGGACGAATCCGCAATCGTTTTGCGGACGCCGTTCATCGTGCCGCGCTTGATCTTCTTTTCCTGCTCCAACGCGACGAGACGGTCTTCGGCTCGCGTGACGTAATAGTACGTGTCGAGTTCCACGACGCGGCGGTATGCGGTCTCCGCGTTCTCCCAGTGACCTAACCGCTCATGCAACTTGCCGAGCCAGAAGTAGCCTCGTCCCTCGTAGTCCGTGCCGGGATACTGCTCGATGAGGCGATTGCACGCGGCGACGGCGCGCGCCGTCTGACCCGTGCGGATATCGCACCACGCGCTCAACCACAACGCTTCGGACGCCTGCGCGCTCTTCGGGAACTTTTCGACCACGTCAACATAAACCGTCCGCGCTTTGGCGAACTCACCCGCGTCCCGCAACGTCCACCCGTACTCCATCATGACTTCGTCAAGAAGGGTGGAATTGGGGTTCGCTTTGATGAACGACGCGAACAGTTGCAGCGCGCGCGTCCGCTGCCCGGAGCGTCGCGTCGCCAAGATGCGTTGGTACTGGGCGCGAGTCCGATAGTTGGCGTGTCCGTCGCGGAGCAGCGCGTCGAACTGCTTGATCGCCGCCGCGTAGTCTCGAGCGCGGAGCGTCGCCATCGCCATCTCGTACCGCGCTTTCGATGCGAGTTCGTCTTTTTGCCCCGCCGCGACCTTTTGCCACAACTTGCGCGCTTCGCCGTCTTTGCCCGCGCCTTGAAGCACCTTGCCGTGCGCGAACTGCTGAGAACGCGACAGTTTCAACTGTGGATTCGACGAGGACAACTTCTGTATCTCGGTCAGCGCTTTCGACGCGAGCGTGTCGTTGTACTTGTCCTCAATCACCTTTTCGAGCGTCTCGAACGCCGTCTGCGAACTGCCGAGCCGCGCGTTCGCCACGCCGACGTGATACCGCGCTTCTCGCCCGTACGTCTCATCGTCCAGCAACGAGGTGAACGCCGTCCGAGCGCGTTCGTACTCGCCCGCCGTCTCCAGCGCTTCGCCCAGTTGGAAGGTCGCCTTCTTCGCGGCGGGAAACAGCGGGAACTCTTTCAGGAGCGATTCAAGTTTTTGAGCGGCTTCTCGGTGTTGACCGTTCGCAGCGAGCGATTCGGCGGCGCGATATCGGGCGAAGTCGCGGATTTCAAAACCTTCCGCGTCGCACTGTTCGTACGCGGCGACGGCGTCGGCGTGCCGATTGTCCTTGCGCGCCGCTTCGCCGAACATGTAGGCGATCTCCCAGCGATGCTGGTCGTTGTCCGCCTTCCGCAAAAACCGTCCGACGGACTCTTCAAGTTCTTCATCCAGCGTCGCGCCGCCCGTCAACTTTGTCTTCAGTTGGGAGAAGCGCGAGTCTTCGGG
>JAQBWJ010000238.1 GCA_027625215.1 Candidatus Poribacteria bacterium | reverse complement strand
ACGGGAGAGGGGTTAGGGGTGAGGGTGGTCAAACCGCGCGCGAACGCCGCACATTTCGCCAACGCCTACCACACGCTCATTCAACCCGAAACGCGACGATCCGCACCTCTCCCGGTGGAATCGTCAGTGACACGGCGGAATCGTCGACGGTGAGCGTGTCCTGTGTCGTCCATTCCGTCGCGGCGGAGACACGCCCCGTCTTTACCCGAATCGTCGCCCGCGCCTCCTGAGTCGGGTCCAACCGCACCGCCGTCATCCGCCCCTTCGTGACGCCGTTGTTGTTCACGAGTCCGACGAGCCATCCATCGGGCAGCCGATTGACAAGCGTCTCCACTTCGCCATCCACCCGAACGGGCAGGTACGTTGCCGCCAACGACGACAGTTCGACCCGCACGCTCCCCATAAACGCGACTTCTTCGTCCGTATAAGCGAGTGCCGCCTTCCGCCGCTTGAGCGTGTCCTCATCGACGCCCCAATGCGCGGGCGTGTGCCATCGGGTGCTGTCAAGCGGATCGGGCAGGTCGTTCGGGTCGATCCCGTACAGACGAACATTCCCCGCCGCTTCCAGCGCGTCGTATGCCGCGCCGAGATCGAGCGCGTGCTGCCGCGTCAGGTAGAGCGTTCCGCCCGACCGCAGATACCCCTCCAACGCCTGAACGAACGACGCTTCAAACCGATGCCCGCCGACGCAGAACAGTACGGGGTAAGCGTCCAGCGTCTTCTGAGGCGCGTTGCTGACGAGCGTGTCGAACGAATCCCCGAACGGCGAGGCGACCAGCCGCCGATCCGCCAACTCCTCATCAACGCCCGGCAGAAAATCGAGGTACATCGACTTCGGGAACGCCGTCTCCCAAAACAGCGAGATTTCGCGGTCTTGCCACGTCGGTTCGAGGACGTTCCACGGGCGCGGCTGAGTCAGCGGGAACCCGTTGAACCCGGCGTGTTCGTCCAGCACGACGCCGAACGGCGCGTACGGCACGCCGATATCGGGATGCGCCCGCGTCACGTCGAAAAACGCCTTCGCCCGCTCCCCGATGGGCGACAGCGGGATTCGTTCGTCGAACGGTTTCCCCCAGTTCGACTCGTCCGTTCCCACGAAAAAGTTCGACTGGCACGCTTCGGGACACACGATTGCCGCGCCCGACAACCATCCGACAACCCACATACGCTGCAACAACGACGGCGCGTGTCCGCCGTTGGGAATCCGAATCCCTCCCGACGCGATCCCTTTCAACACGGCTTCCGTGTCGAGTTCGTGCGCCGCGTACTCGTCCTCGCCGACTTCATAATGCGGGACCGTCCCGCCGAACCACTGCGAGGGCTGAACGTAAAACGGTCTCTCGTTCTGACGCGCCGCGCCGCGCAGAAAGGCGATCTGCGCCTGCATCGCAATGATGTTTTCGCCCGTCTCCAACCCGATCAGGTCGCCGCCCAACTGCGCCGCGACAATCGAGTACCACGAGTGACCCGTCAACGTGTAAAACGGTTCGCCCACCGGCATCGGGTCGTTCGAGTGAGCGCGTCGCGTCATTTTATCGAGGACGAGCGCGCGCATCCACGCATAGGCGTCCGCGCGGTTGGAGGCATCGGGTCGAACGTTCCAGCCCCACTCCGTCGCCGACGATTCGAGCGGGTGGACGAAATCGGGATCGTCCCACGTCGGCGTCAGCAGTTGTTGCGCGCGGAACTCCTGAGCGACGCGACCGGAGGCGTCCCACGCGCCGCCGTAACTGACGAAGATGAACGGGTAGTCGCCCCACCGCCGCATTCGCAAGGGACCCTGCGCGAGCGATTCGTATGTCGGGAATGGGTTTTGTTCGGGCGTTTGAGCGGCGATCCAAAGGGCGAGCGTCACGACAACGGGACTCAACTGGTTGGGCTCCGATGGGAGGATGGGGTGGGCGGCGCGTTCGAGCGCGGCGGACGGGGGAGGTGTGATAATCCCCCCGCGCCTGCCGCGTTCACGTTTTATCGGTCAACGCCCGTCATCGAGAGGCTTTTACCGCCGCCCACGTTGTCGAGGCTTTGCCTGCGGGATCGACGGCGAGATACGCGGTGGCGATCCCGCCCGACGCCGTCGCAATCTTCATGAGCTCCTCTTCGGCCAGCGCTTCATCGAAAATCGCCACATCGTCGATCAACCCGGCGAACCAGTGGATGTCTTTCGTGTCTCCCCGCACGCCGATGGAAAGCGCTTTGTCGCTCGCGGCGAGGTCTTTCTTGGCTGCCTGTTTTTCCGCCGTCATCTTTCCGTTCACGAACAGCCGGATCGTTTGACCGTCGTACGTCGATGCGACGTGCTGCCATTCGTTAGCGGTGAGCGCGCCGCCGAGCGCGTTCTCGCCGCCCGCGCCCCAGATGACCCACAGTTGAAGTTGCCCACCCTCCATGCGGAAGGCGTGACAGCCGAGCGCGCCCGCCCAGTCGTACTGTTCGAGGATTGAGTGGGTCCCAGCGACGTTCGACGGGTTGATCCACGCCATCAGCGTCATCTGAGGCGGATTCAGGTTGTGGGTTGGGTCGGGGATTTCGATATGCGCGGTCGAACCGTCGAACTCAACGGCGGAGCCGAACTTGCCAGCCGCCCACGAGACACCGCCCACAAACTTTCCGTCCGCCGCATGTTGACCGAGAGTGTCCTTCACCGTATCGCCCTTGCTCTCGTCCATGGGCCACACGGCGACGGGTTTCGCCATGCCGATCCTGCCGAACGTCACCAAAACACATGCCACCGCGACGATCACGACTCGTTTCATCGTACGTCTCCTATGCACGGGTTCCATCGGGATTCAGGTTGCGATACCCCACCGAAACGACGGCTTCATCCTCGCTATAAGCCCGATCAAGTGTTACACACGGCGCGACAAGCCGCAACGTCTCGCGTATGTCGCAAATGCGCTCACAAATCGACTTGGAATGACGCGCGCCTCTATCTCCCGTGCGAATCCCGCCAAAATGCGGTACGTTATCCCCCACAAAGCGCACCGAGCCACTCCAATATAGGTTAAGACTGAGAATCCGCCCACGACGATGGAAAAGACTCGCCAAGACCCCCAACGTCTTCACTGGCGCACCCTCTGGATCGGCGCGCTGGTGATGCCCGTCCATTCCTATTGGATTTCGCGCATCGAGGTCTTTGTCTACAAAGGCGGCGGCGGCAGCACCGCGTCGCTCATCTGGACATCCGTCTACAACATGACGCTGCTGATGCTCGCGTCGCGCGCGCTGGCGAAGTGGAAGCCGAAGTGGGCGTTGAATCAGGGCGATCTGCTCGCCATCTTTGCGATGTGCAATATCGCCGCCGCCGTGTCCGGTCACGACCTCATTCAGATTCTCGTCCCGCTGATCGCCTACCCGCAATGGCATCCGACGCCGGAGAACGATTGGGCGAACATCCTGCTGCCCTACATCCCCGATTGGGTGACGGTCACGGACACGCCCGCGCTGGAACGCTACTACACGGGCGAATCGACCCTCTACGACCCGCGCCACCTCAGCGCATGGGCGATGCCGATGTTGATGTGGTCGGCGTTCATCGCCGTGTTGCTGACGGTCGCGTTGGGCGTGAATGTCCTCGTTCGCAAGCAGTGGACGGAGGTGGATCGCCTGAGTTATCCCGTCGTCCAACTGCCGTTGCACCTGTCCGAACCGACCCGCTCGTTCTTCAAGAATCCGATGCTGTGGGCGGGCTTCGGGTTTGTCGGGTTGATCGACACGGTGAACAACGTCAACCGCATCTTCCCGTCGTTCCCGCGCGTGCAACTGAGTTACAACTTGGGTCCGATGTTCACCGAGAGCCCTTGGAACGCCGTCGGCTGGCTCCCCTTCAACGTGAACTTCAACTACATCGGTCTTGGGTACTTCGTCCCGCTCGACATCCTGTTTTCGTGCTGGTTCTTCCTGCTGTTCTTCAAATCGCAGACCGTCATCGCCAAAGCCATCGGCACGCGAACGCTCTCAGGGTTCCCTTACTCGTACGAGCAGTCGTCCGGCGGCTATCTCGCGCTTGGGTTCATCGCCCTGTGGCTCACGCGAAAGCATCTGCGAAACATCGCCCTGATGCTTTGGCGCGGCGAGAAATCAAGCGAAGCGACGGAATATCGCCTTGCCGTCGCCGCGATCATCGGGGGGATGGTCTTTCTCGCGTTGTTCTGCGCGTATATCGGGATGCCCGTCTGGGTGACGCTCGCCTTCTTCGGGCTGTGGTACTTGATCCAAGTCGCCATCGCGCGGATGCGCGCCGAGATCGGCACGCCGCTCCACGACCTTCACTTCGGGGGTCCCAGCACGATTCTGACCAACGCCTTCGGCAGCGCGCGCTTCCGCAACGCGACGCTCGCCGGACTGACGCAGATGTGGGGCATCGACCGCGCCTACCGCTCCGACGCGGTGCCGCATCAGTTGGAGGCGTTCAAACTGCAACAGCGCGCCGACGGCAACCGCCGGATGTTCGTCTACGCGCTCGTGTTGGCGTCGGTCTTAGCGGGACCCTATGCGTTTTGGGCGATGCTTCACCAAAGTTACGAAGTCGGAGTCCACAACGCGGCTCCGGTGAACCTGTGGTTCGGGTTCGAGGCGTGGGCGCGGTTCCAGAGTTGGGTGACGGATCGGTCGGGGGGGAATGTCGCGTCGTTGGCGTTCACGGGGGTCGGCTTCGTGATGACGATGCTGTTGATGTTGGGGCGCGTCAAATACCTGTGGTGGCCCTTCCACCCGCTCAGTTACGCGATCTCCGGCAGTTGGCAGATGAACTGGGCGTGGGGAACGTTCCTCATCATCTGGTTCGTGAAGTTCGTCATCCTGCGGTTCAGCGGGATTCAGGGCTACCAACGCTGGCAGGGCTTCTTTCTCGGACTGCTGCTCGGCGACGTGTTCGTCGGCGGGACGTGGACGATGGTCGGCATCGGGTTCAACCTCTGGTAAGCCGTTGTTTTTCCTTCCCGTTGAACATGATCGGCAATTCGGCGGTCTTCCCTCAGAACTGCGCGAAATCAGCGCACCTTCCCAACCGAAAGCGGGTGAAATCGAGCGTTCAGGGCGGTTTTGGTCGAGGTACGCTTCTTGCTCTTAAGCCGTCAACGCATTTGACGAAGAAAGCAGAGACCTCGATGCCAACCCTCCGAAAGGAATATCGATGAAACGCGGTTTCCTGATCGACATGGACGGCGTCATCTATCGCGGC
>JAQBWJ010000237.1 GCA_027625215.1 Candidatus Poribacteria bacterium | reverse complement strand
AGAAATACAAGGCGTGTCACTGGAACCAAGTGCGCGAGAAGAAAGGGCGGTCGTGATGGTTGTAAGGTGCGCGTTCGAGCGGGTTGACCACCCTCACCCTAGCCCTCTCCCGTCAAGGGAGAGGGAATCCGGAGCCCTCGCGTGACGACAAGGGTTGTTTCGTCGGGCGCGGCGCAGAATTCCTTCCCCTTGCAGGGGAAGGTTAGGAAGGGGTCGATTAAAACAATCCCTTCCCTTGAATTCTGTCGAAAGAGAACTTTTCGTTTTAGAGAGGGTTCCGAAACGAACGCCGCACTCGTTTTGTCCGACCCCGCTCAGAAGCACGCCCGTGCTCCTTCGTTCCTCCCCTGCAATGGGAGGAGAACGGAATGAGCACACCCGCATCCCCTCGAGCCCAATTCCTCTGGCTGACATCGGCTCACGCGATCATCGACGCCTACGCCCTGAGCGTCCCCTTCCTCCTCCCGATCCTGTTGACGCGACTGGCTCCCGACGATCAACGCGAACTGTACGCGGGACTCCTCGCGGCGACGGCGGCGGCGTCCACGTCGTTGGGACAAATCCTGTTCGCGTTTCTGGCGGACAGGCGACCGAGCATCTGGTTTTTGTCGGGCGGGTTGATGGTCGGCGCGGTGGGAATGTCGCTGTTGGGGCTTGCGCCGACGTTGCCCATCGCGTTCTTGGTGATTCTCGTCGGCGGGATGGGCGTCGCATCGTTTCACCCACAATCGACGGCGACCGTCGGGCGGATCGCGTCGAAGGCGCGCGGGTTCGGCATCTCGTTCTTCATCACGGGAGGCAATGTCGGTCAGGCGGTCGGTCCTCTCGCGTTGATGTACGCGCTGACGCTGTTCGGGTCGAGCGTATTTCTTCCGGCGATGATCCCGGGTCTGTTGATCGCGCTGGTGGTGTGGCGGTCGGTGAACGTCTCCCACGACCGCCCGATTCACGCCGCCGTCACCGAACGTAGACCGCTTGCTCCGATCCCTTACAAGCCGTTGATCGTGCTGTTCCTCCTCGTCGCGCTGCGAACGGTGACGTTGACGGGCTTCCTGACATTCATGTCGCTGTTTTTGGAGGACTTGCATCTGTCCGACATGGCGCGGTCGGGGGTGTTGTCGGGGTTCCTGCTGTTCGGGTCGATAGGGATGTTGGTCGGCGGGTCGCTATCGGATCGTTTTCCGCGCATCCCGCTGTTGGCGGCGTCGATCCTGATCCCGGTGCCGTTGTTCGTCGGGGCGATCTACACGCATGGGGCGATGTTCGTCGCGCTGTTGCTGGTCGGGAACTTCATCTTCCAGTTTTCGACGCCCATCTACATCGTCTTGGGGCAGGAGACGATGCCGGATCGGGTGAACGTCGCGTCGAGCATCGTCATGGGCGCGGCGTGGGGCACGGCGGGATTGATGAACATTCCCATCGGCGCGATAGCGAACCAGATCGGGCTGCAAACGACGTTGATCGGAATCGGGTTGCTCCCGGCGGTGGCGTCGGTGCTATTGTTCCTGCTGCCCAAAGAATCGAAACGGGTGGTCGATGCACAAGCAGCGTGATGTTGTCCGACCCCTTCCTAACCTTCCCCTGCAAGGGGAAGGGACTTTTCCATGATCGACCTCCTCCTCTCGCTCCTCGCCGCGACGGTGCGGCTGTCGATCCCGATCCTGCTCGCGGCGACGGGCGAAACGCTCGTCCAGCGATCCGGCGTCATCAACATCGGCATCGAGGGGATGCTGCTGACGGGGGCGTTCTGCGGGATGGTCGGCGCGCACGCGCTCAGAGAAATGCCGGGACTCGCGCCGTGGGCGGGACTCGCGTTCTCCGCCGTGTCGGGGATGATGTGGGCGGTGGTGTTCGCCTACTTTTCGGTCGCGCGACGCGCCGACCAGATCGTCGTCGGCACGGCGATCAACCTGACCGCGTTGGGACTGACGGCGTTCCTGAACCGCATGGCGTACGCGCAAGTGACCAACGTGATCGGCTTCGGCGGCGGCTCGAAACTCGTGTTGTACATCGCCGCGTTCGCCTTCGTCGCGGTGATGCACGCCTTTCTGACGCTGACGCATCTTGGGCTGTTGGTGCGCGCGACAGGCGAACATCCCCGCGCCGTCGATACGGTTGGCGTTTCCGTCGTCCGACTGCGGGTGGTCTGCATCCTGATTGGCGGGGCGTTCGGCGGGTTGGCTGGGGGGTATCTCCTGCTGACGAACGTGCCGACCTTCATCGAACATATGTCGTCGGGACGCGGCTTCATCGCCATCGCCATCGTGATCTTCGGGCGGTGGAACGCGCTCGGCGTGCTGTTCGCGGCGTTGTTCTTCGGGTTCGCGGACGCGCTGCAAGTGCGGCTCGAAGCGATGGGCTTCGGCATCCCCGACGAGTTCCTGAAGATGCTGCCGTACGCCCTGACGCTCGGCGTGTTGGCGGGGTACGCCGGGAAAACGCGCGCGCCTTCAGCGATGGGCGTGCCCTACCGCCGCGAGTAGGCGTCGTCGGGGTGGGGTTAGAACCCCCTATGTTCCCACCGACACCCACCACCCAGAGGTTGACGTTACCCAAACCGACAGGTGACGCGCCCGACCACACTCGCGCGCGGGACGGCTCCGAACGTCCGGCTGTCCGTGCTGTCCAACCGATTGTCGCCTTCCACCCAAATCTCGTCCGCTTCCACCCGTACGACCCGCTTCACCAATTGCCGTCCCCCGCGCGGATCGTTCAGCACGACGATATCGCCGACGCGCGCCGATTCGGTACGCGAAAGCGGGCGAAGAAGCAGTTCCTCGCCCGCCTTCAAGACAGGGTACATCGAATCGCCGATCACTTTGAACCGTTTGCGTCGTCGCGCCACCCACAGAAGAAACTCCGCGAGGCTCAACGACGGCACGACTTGCGCGACCGGATCGGTCAACTCATCCACTTTGTCTGGCACATGTCTGGTCAGCCCGCCGTGACCCACGCCACGTCGCGGTTCTTCGTCGCCCAGAAGATGCCGTGAATGTTTTTGATCGCATCCATCAGTTCTTCCGCGTGCTCGACGCTGACTTCCACCTTGCAGGCGGAGCACAGTTTCGCGGCTTTCCAGAACGTGTCGTGCAGGTTCGGGTACTTTTCGACGTGAGGCGGCTTGAAGTAGTCCGTCCACAGGATCAGCAGTTCGTCCTTCGCCTTCTGCGCTTCTTCTTCCTTGATGGCGATGAAGCGCGACAACGTGTTCTGCGCGGCGAGGCTGTTCGTGCCGTCTTCGTACAGCGCGACGATCTTCTTCGTCATCGACAACACCGCTTCGGCGGCGATCCGCGCGGAGGACGGGTCGTAGATGCCGCAAGGACCGTCGCAGTGCGCGTGGACTTCATCAGCGGGGAACGTGGATTTGACCCACGACAACATCGGCTCTTTCAACATCGGGAACTTCCCTTAAAGTGCGATTAGGGTAACGTGGCGTCTGGCGGTGTCTCCCCCGAATTGGGAATCCGTTTCAACCGCCATTATAGGCGTGTCCTGAAAACGGTGTCAAACGCCGCCTTTTCCCAATGAACCCATGCGCGGCGAAATCAGACGTGGCGGGGCACATGAATCCGCCGCTTCGCCGCCCACTGTTTCATCAGGTCGAACGCGGTGAACAGGTGTTCCTGCCGCACGGCGTTGCCTTTCAACTTGGTGGGGTCGGCGTTGCGCTTGCCCCGCGCTTGCGAGACGACCTTCGTGCCGTTCTTGACGGCGACCGTCAACGCCCGCCGCCGCGACGAGTCCGCGTTGTCCTGATACGCGACCGACCAGACCGACGTGCCGCCTCCCCGACACGATCTCGCGTACGACGCGACGCAGTGCGACATCGCCCGCCTTCTTCTCTTTGGCGAGCTCGCCCAACCACTCATCCACCTGACGCAGCAGCGAGTCCACCGTGCGCCCGCGCATCGAGAAGCCGGGGTTGGGCGGGTCGCCGTCGAGCATCGCGCCGTTGGGGTCTTCGACCTGCTCCGGCGTGTACTTTTGGTGGGTGATGTAGTCCACCATCGGCGCGACGGCGTTCAGGTCGAGCATCGGGTTGTAGACGAAAAACTTAACGACGCTTTCCCAAAACTCCTCATTCTCAAACGAGCCGCCCAACGGCGTCGCCAGAACCGCCTCCGCGAGATGCTCCGAGCCGCCCATCCCGACGATCTGCGCCCATCGCAGCGACTGATGCGCCGTCAGGTCGTCCGGCGCGAACTGGAACAGGTGCGCCATCCGTTTGGTGAACTGGAGCGGTAGGTCGGCGCGACGGATGTTGCCGCCGTCCACGATGTGGAACCACCAACTCCGCGCCCTCCCCACGTCGCCGTATTCGGGGAGGAACCAGACGGAATCGAGGCAGGGAGGCACGTCGTACGCCGCGAGCAGATGTCTGGCGAGAGAGCCGAACTGTCGGCGCGTGTTGTACCGTTCGGGTTTCCACGACTCCGGTTGACGGATCCACCGTTGATGCTGCGACGCCAACGCGAACAGTCCGTCGATCATCCGGTTCGCGGGCGATTGCCCGTACTGCGGATAGACGGCGTCCAGCGACAACAGTTTGTCGGCGCGTTTCTCCACCCGCAACAGCATCCGCGTGAACGCGCTCCGTTCTTCGCCCGCAACGCGCTGAAACAGGTCGTGGATGCGGCGCAGTTCGTCGCCGTGAAGGTCTTTTTGGCGGATGCGGTGATCGGCGATCTGTCGGATGACGCGCGACGGGTTGCGCTGTTCCTTCGTCGCTTTTTGGAAGGCGGCGTCGGCGCGTTCGCGTTGCAGGAACTCGACTTCGCGGCGGCGTTGGGAGTCGCTTTTTTGCAGCCCCGTCGAAAATCCGCGCGACGCGCACCACGCCTGATACGCCTCGACCGACTCCAGCCCCAACTCGCCGATGTACGCCATCACCTCGCGTTCCACGTCCCGCTTCTCGGCGAGTTCTTCGGCGAAGGCGCGCTCCTGTCGTCGCAAGTCCCACGTCTTATTGAGCGAGGCGGGGAAGCCGTGCGTCCGACACCACGTTTGGTACTCGGAGATCGACGCCAACCCCAGCGAGCCGATATGCGCCGTCAGGTCGTGGTTCTGTCGCGCCGCCGCGCCGCGATGCCGTTTCTTCGCCATCCGTTGAAGTCCCATCCGTAGGGGCGACCGGCTGGTCGCCCACCGAGATCGCCCACGTCCCTTATCGCTTGTTATCGAGTCGCGCGATCA
>JAQBWJ010000236.1 GCA_027625215.1 Candidatus Poribacteria bacterium | reverse complement strand
GACGAGCCGGTCGTCCGACAACCACTCGAACGCGGTCAGCGGCTTGTCGCCGATCTCGCGGTGCAACGGCGACCAGAAGGCGTAATACCGTTTTAAGTCCGCCTCGCGCTTGTCGAACTCGTCCAGGTTCAGGTGGACGAGCGGCGGCACGTTGTAGAGGCACTCGGTCAGCCGCACCGTCTCCTGCTGGTCGGAGAACTTGAAACTGTGATAGCCCCAATGGTGCGTTGTCACGACGGAATCGTGGAAGACGGCTTGGTAAAGAGGCAGTCGATAACGCGGGTCGTAATGGAACTTCTCGTACACGGGCTTCAGCGGGACGACCTTGAAGAACACTGCCGGAGCATCCCCCGGATACCACCTGCCGAGAAAGTACTGTCCCTCGCGGTCTTTTTGGAGGTCGGGGTCGCCCCAACCGATGACGGGCGTCGTCATGCCGTGCGCGAAGTGCATCGCGGGAGCGGCGTACGCGACACCGCGCTCGGAGCCCATCGGCGCATCGTACGTCTCGGCGATCCAGCGCATCCGGTCGAGCCGCGCTTCGACATCCGCCGCCATCGAGGTCGTGTGGTCGGGGTGATAGTCCTCCTCAATCTCGCCGTAGGCGTCCGCGTCGAGGAACCACGAATTGAACGACACGTCGCCCATAATCCGGGAAACGCGCTCTTCCACGTAGGGACGCGCCGCAATCGGGTTGAGGTGATGCCCCTTCTGCTGGAACCCTCCGCGCATCGTCCCGTCCGCGCGGGTGACTGCGCCCGTTTCAAAGAGGCGCAGGTCGAACTGCGCGGTGGGCCACGAGTCTTCTTGGTCGGGGTGGTGGATGCTGTGGTACGAGTCGTACGTCCCGACGAGCAGCCCGTTCTCCGCCGCCAGCGCGACCGCTTCGGGGTGGTATTTCGCGCCGTCCCAGTAGTCTGTGCCGAGCCAAAAACGGTCGAACCCGGCTTCGGCGAGCCGTTCGATCATTTTAAGGGAGAGTCCGTCTCCCCAACGGAGCGGGTCGCCGACGAGATCGGGGAACGCGGCTTGAAACAGGAGGGCGCTTGCTCTGCCGTCGGGCAGGTTGCCGTCGGAGGTGTCGGCGTGAACATCCGCCCATGAGTCGGATTTACTCAGGTCGTTGGCGTTGAGCAGACCGCTCAGTTCTTCGGCGAGAAGACGTTGCAGATACAAGGGGAAATAGCCGTCCGTCACGGAGTCTTCGACACCCTTCCGCGTTTCGTCGGAGAGGCGTTCCTTGATCCACGCGGCGGGAGGCGTTTTCCCCGCCGCGATCATCCCCGCGAACCGTCTCCAGTTTGAGATGTCGTGGCGGGAGAGCAGGTCGGCGCCCCACACGTAGGCGTGGAACGCGCCGAGCAGTTTCGCGGCGTTCGGGACGGTTTTCACCTTGTCGGCAAACGAGACGAACTCGCCGCGTTCTTGAAGAAATGCGCGGTAGACGCGGGCGGGTTCCAGCGGATCGTCTTCGCCGAGATGAATGCTGACGACGAAGCGACGTTCTTCTTCCAACGGGGTGAAGGCGTGGGTCAGTCCAACCGAGATGCCGGAACCGTACCCGCCGCGCCGAAGCATGTTGTTGTATGGCGTTTCGATCAGATAGGTGAGCGTTGCGTCATCCAGTTCAACGCCCCAAAAAGGCATCGACAGACGTTCCAACGAGGCATCTTCCCTCGGCTTCGTCAGACGATCCCGCCAATCCTCATCGTTGGCGGGGACGTAACTTCCCTCATTGAATGGAAAGATGTAGGCACGGACGCCGGGAACCGTCGGCGCGAGTACCCACGTCCACTCGGAGCCAACCGCCGCTTCCACTTCCAACAACAACGACGCCCCGTCCAACGACGCGGACACGTTCGCCTGACGAGCCGGAACGCGCCACCTAGCCCGCCGATCATCGTGACGCAAATCGACCACTTCGACGGCTTCCTGCGCCACCGACAAAAGAAGCGGGTCGTTTCTTTCTCGTTGTGGAGAAAGGCTAGGGCGGCGGCTCAGGACAATTTCGTTCGTATCGGGTGTGATCGATACCGCCCACATATCGTTTGTCAGCGTCACCGTCTCCGCCGTCGCAACGGATACCGCGATCAGTGATACGGCGATCACACGCAAGGCGTTGTTGAGATGTCGGCAGGTCGAGATCATGAAACAGGTTTCTCGGCGTCGCTGCGCCGTTCTTTAGAGGCTTTCGCGCGCGTCTACCATTTTTTTTACGAGCGCGGACAATTCTTGATTCGTCATGAAACGGGTCGTCCAATGAAACTGGAAAAGCGTCCCCATCTGATCGATGAGATCGCGCATCGGATGACCCCGCCTCAGACACAGCCAATAGTGGGGCCATGCGTCGTCATCGGTTGAACATTCCTCGAACGGAACGAGGCGGCTGTCTTCCGCATACGGGTTGTTGGCGGAACTTTGCGCCAGCCCGCGACACTCGAAGCCCCACTCGTTCAATGCGTTGAGCGCGTTGAGCGCGTTTGGTCCCGCGCTCGGACTCTCCGTTTCAAGGATCACCGCGAACGTGACCGGGTCGCGGAACAATCGCTCTGCGCCCTGAACGACCTGCCACTCGAACCCCTCCGTGTCGATCTTCACGATCAGCGGCGCGGCGAGGTCCGACGGGTGGAACAGATCGTCCAACGGGTACACCTGGACCGTTTCGGTGTGATGCGTGTTGCCCGTCGGTCCGATTTTCGCCGCTTTCTCGTTCAGCGACGACGCGAACCCGGCGACATGAAACGTCGTTTCCGTCCGCCGATCTCCGACGGCGAGGTGATAGGGGGTGATGCGACGTTGCATCTTGTTGGCGCGGATGTTCTCTACGAGGAACGAGTGCATGATGGAGGATGGCTCAAACGCATGGACGGCGATTGAGCTCGCCGTGTTCACCGCCGCAAGAAGGCTGTGGTGTCCGACGTTTGCGCCGAGATCCAAAAACGTGCCGCCCTGGTACGTCAGCGTTAAAATGAGGAACGATTCGTACGAGGGCCACGGACCCCCATATAAAAAATAACGCTGCGGCGACCAGTAAACGATGTTGTGCGAGGGACCCTTCAAGGTGAAGTTGAAGGGTGTCGTCACTTCGGCGACGGGTCCATCTTCCTGATGCACCGACCCGGACTCGGTTTCGCGCAGTCTTGATCGCCACCACTCCGTCTCGCTGTACAGGTCAACAAGCAGATCAATCCGGTTATCGGTCATAGTCTCCCCGCAGTCGAGTTCCAAGAGGCGGTTCAACGGTCCGTTCGGGTCGTCGGCAGGGCGAACAGCGCGTCGTCGAGTTCGACGCCTACCTCGATCTTTTCCCACTTGATGACCTCGCGATGTCCGTTCTTGGCGGTCTCCTCGCGTTCAAACGCGAACTGAACGCCCTCAATCTTGCGGTAGTCGCGGAACCGTTGCGTGATCGTCGTCATATCGCCGCCGCGCAACGCCCGGTACATGCGCGTTTCGACCAAAAGGTGGGTCTTGGCGTCGAGGAACAGGTGCATGTCGCCGCCCTGTTTGAACGTCAGGATGAGGTGCTCCCGCCCGTCTTCCACCCCGACGTAGACAACCTTGTGACCGCTCTCGCGGTAGTGGACAAGGGGCCCATGGAACTCCGCCGTGCGTTCCCACTCTTCCAACTGGCTGCCGACGACGATGACGGGGTCGGGCAAGTCGTCGAAGGGGTTGATCTCCCACGCGGTTTCGCCGTCGTAGGAACCGAAGGCGGACTGTCCTCCCGGCGGGGCGAACTCGACATGAATCTTGTTGGGGCGTTTCTTTGAGACGATCAGACTGAGTTGAAAGTCCTGACGCGGTGTGACCGTGCCGGTCAGTCGGAGCGTCTTCATCGCGTCGAGCCGCTTCAGTCCGCCGACGGCGTCGAGGTGTCGGGCGATCACGTCGTTGGCGGTGATGCCCTGAGACGACGCGCTCCCGATCACCCCGAACAGCATCGTTAACGACGCGAACGCGACGAGGGTTCGGAACCCCGAACCCCCGCCGTGTGACATATCGAACGAGATGCGATGGTTGTCGCGCGCCATCAGTCCATCAACGCTTTCTTGAGGTAGTCGCCGCTCAACAGGAAACCGAGATTGCGTCGGTCGCCGCTGAACGAGTCGTCTTCGTGTTCGATGACGACGCTGCCATCGAAGCCGAGTTCGTACATCAGCGCGAAAAAGCCGTGCCAGTCGAACTTGGCGAACCCGGGCAGGCGGGAACGCCACCAGCCGCGTCCGAACGTGCCGCCCCACGCGACGCGCTCGTCGTAAATCTGCGTGTCTTTCGCGTGGATGATGTGGATGCGGCTGATGAACTCGCGGGCGGCGCGGAACGAGTCGATGCCCTGCCAGATGAAGTGGGAGGGGTCGAACTCCAACCCGATCTGTTTGGACGGGACCGCTTCGAGCATCTTGGCGATGGATTCCGCCGTGACGGTGAGGTTGCCGCCGTCGCCGTAGGGTCCGCGCCCGCCGGGCCAGTTTTCAAAGGCGATCTTGACGCCTTTCCGTTCGGCGAGGTCGGCGATGGGGCTGTACACTTCTTTGAACAGCGCGACGTTCGCGTCGAGGTTTTTGGAGGGGTCGTAACCCATCGGGGCGGCTCCGGTGAGGATCGCGCCGCCGAACTCGTTCGCCATGTCCATCTGCTTGCCCATCGTGTCGAGCACGCCGGGCATGTCGGCTTTGGGCGTGCGGATCGAGGGACCCAACACCATGAACGACGCCGCGAACAGTCCGTACTTTTCGAGGGTCGAGAGCGCGTTCTTGCGGGTGTCCGGTTCGTTGATCCAGCCCGCCGCGCCGCCGATTTCGAGGCAGTCGAAGGGTCCCTGCTGCGCGACCTTGCAGGCGTCTTCGGTAAAGGGGGTCAGAAAGCCCAGTTTCATGTCCGGGATGTCTCCTGGTGTGGGAAGGGTTGCGGGGGTAATGAACTCGGTCATCGAGTTCATGGGGTAAAGGATAGCCGAAGGTGGGCTGGGGCGTCATCCCTTTACGTTAGGGGGAGCGTGAGGCGCAATCGCGGCGTGGCGAATTGTCTTATGCCGAAGAACGATGGTAAGGTCGTTTTCCTAAGCGACCACGCCAATTGCCGAGCGAACTTGCCGCGACCGGATAGGCGGCGCGCGGCGTTGAGATGTCGATTACCTTCTAGTGGTCTGTCAGGCTGATTCTTCTGCCTATTTCGGATAGAGCCGTTTCAGCTTG
>JAQBWJ010000235.1 GCA_027625215.1 Candidatus Poribacteria bacterium | reverse complement strand
ACCTTCGCCCACGAGATACGCAATCCGCTGTCGTCGATCAAGATGATGATGCAGTTGGCGTCGGAGCAGACGGTGGAAGAGAAGACGGCGCGGTTCATCGACAACACACTGGAAGAGATCGACCGACTGAACGAGATCGTGGAAGAGATGCTCGACTTTTCACGTCCTTCGGCGTTGCAGTTGGTTCCGTGCGATTTGGGCGCGCTGATCGACGGAGTGATCGAACTGATGACGCCGAACCTGTCGCGGCAGGGTGTTGAGGTGCGGTTTCACCCCGAAGAGCGCGCGACCGTTCCCGCCGACGGGGACGGGCTGAAGCGCGTCTTGCTGAACCTGTTGCTCAACGCCTCTCAAGCGCAGCCGGACGGCGGGAAGATCGACGTGACCCTATCCGCCGGCGCGAACGAGGCGTTCATTCTGGTGGAAGATCGAGGGCACGGGTTTTCGGAAGAAGCGCTGGACGCCGTGTTTCGCCCCTTCTTTTCGACCAAAACGCGCGGGAGCGGACTCGGGTTGGCGACTTCGCGGCGGATCATCGAACGGCACGGCGGGACGATTGAGGTGGGGAATCGGCAAGACGGCGGGGCATCGGTGCGGTGTCGGTTGCCGCGTCGACCCAACACGGCGAGATCAGACACGGACGAAACGGCGAAGGAATCGAAACCTTGAAGACGGTGCTCGTCATCGACGACGAAGAACGCGCGACGTGGGCGTTCGAGCAGTTTTTGGACGGCGCGGGCTATCGTCCCGTCGTCGCGCATACGGCGGAGGACGGGCTTCTGCGCGTGCGCGACGAGCAGCCCGACATCGTCATCTGCGATGTGCGTCTGCCGGGCATGAGCGGACTCGACGCGATCCGACGCATCCAGGAACTGCAACCGAACGCGCACGTCATCATCATGACGGCGTACGGCACGGCGCAGACCGCCATCGACGCGATTCAGCGCGGGGCGTACGACTATCTGACCAAGCCGCTCGACCTGCAACGCCTGCGCGCGGTGCTTCAACGGGTGGAACAGGCGCAGTCGCTGAACGCGCGGGTGGAAGATGACGCGGGCGACGCACCTTCCGACGAGCCGTCGAAGGTTGACCTGATCGGCGAGAGCCCCGCGATGCAGGAGATTTACAAACTGATCGGGATGTTGACGATGAACCGCGTCACCGTGCTGATCGAGGGGGAGAGCGGGACGGGGAAGGAGGTCGTCGCGCGGGCGATTCACGCGAACAGCCCGTACGCCGACCGCCCGTTCGTCGCGGTGAACTGCGGCGCATTGAGCGAGACGTTGTTGGAAAGCGAACTGTTCGGTCACGAGAAAGGCGCGTTCACAAGCGCGGTGCGCCAGAGCATCGGCAAGATCGAGGCGGCGCAGGACGGGACGTTGTTTCTGGACGAGATCGGCAGCACGTCACCCGCCCTTCAAGTCAAACTGCTGCGGGCGTTGCAGGAGCGGGAGTTTCAGCGCGTCGGCGGAACCAAGACCTTGCCCGTGAGAGCGCGAATCGTTGCGGCGACGAACATTTCACTGGATGACGCCGTTGCCGAAGAGGAGTTCCGCGAAGACCTCTACTATCGCCTGAAGGTGGTGTCGATCAACCTGCCTCCGCTGCGGGAACGGCGCGACGACATTCCGTTGCTCGTCAACCATTTTCTAGAGCGCGTCTCCGGCGAGTTGGAACGTCCCGTGCGGATGGTCGAGGACGAGGCGATGAAGGCGTTGGGCGGCTATGCGTGGCCCGGCAACGTGCGGGAACTCGAAAACGCGATCCGACGCGCCGCCGTGTTCGCGCGGGGCGATGTGATTCAAGCGGACCATCTGCCGCCGGAAATCCGCACACCGAGTCCAACGGCTAGGACGATCACCCACTCGCCGGAAACTCGGCTCGAAAACGTGCTTCATGCGATGATGGATGAAATCGACTCGGAACAGGTTTATTACGACCTGCGTAATCGGACGGATCAGATTATTATTGAGAGGGCGTTGCAGCGCGTCGGGGGAAATCAGGTGCAGGCGGCGCAATGGCTTGGGATCAGCCGGACAACGCTCCGTCGGAGGATCGAGGAACTCGGCATTCATGCGTGACTTCAAGGCGGGATAAATGTACGTCAAAGAGAACAAGGCGAAGATCGTCTGTACGTTGGGTCCTTCGACGCATTCCAAAGAGCGCATCCGCGCGTTGGTGGACGCGGGGATGGATGTCGTGCGACTGAATTTTTCACACGGGACGCACGACGAGCACGCGCAGCGCGTCAAGACGATCCGCGAGGTGGCGGAGGAGACGGGTCAGCACATTGCGATCATGCAGGACTTGTCGGGACCGAAAATCCGCACGGGAACGCTGCGCGAGGCTCCGATTCAACTTGTCGAAGGGGCTCGGTTCACCCTGACGACGCGACACGTTGAGGGCAATGTGTCCGAAGCGTCGATCAACTACAAGGGGTTGATTGAGGATGTGGAGCCGGGCGACTGCTTGTTGCTCGCCGACGGCACGATGGAGCTCACCGTCGAGAAGGTGACGACGACGGATATCATTTGCGAAGTGGTGGTCGGCGGGGAGCTCGGCGAACACAAGGGGATCAACGTTCCGACCAAGCCGTTGCGACTGCCCGCGCTGACCGCGAAGGACATGAAAGACCTTCAATTCGGGTTGCAGATGGAGGTCGATTGGGTCGCGTTGTCATTCGTGCGTTCTGAAAACGACCTGTATGGGGTGAAGCAACTGATCGCTGCTTCGGGGAGCAACACGCCCGTCATTGCGAAGATCGAGAAGCGGGCGGCGCTGGACAATCTCGGCGGTATTTTGAAGGTCGCAGACGGGGTGATGGTCGCGCGGGGAGATTTGGGCGTCGAGATACCGATGCACGAAGTCCCCTGGGCGCAGAAGGACATCATCCGCATGGCGAACACGGCGGGCATCCCCGTCATCACGGCGACGCAGATGCTTGAGTCGATGATCGAGAACCCGCGCCCGACGCGCGCCGAGATGACCGATATCGCCAACGCGATCCTCGACGGCACGGACGCGATCATGCTGTCGGGCGAGACGGCGGTGGGGCACTATCCCGTTGAGGCGGTCGAGATCATGCAGCGGATTGCGAACGCGGTGACGTGTCATCCGCAGTACCGCGAGCAGATGGCTCGGCGCGTGTTGCAGTCGGAGCGGGTGATTGAAAGCCAGATCAGTCTGGCGGCGTGTCAGTTGGCGACGAGCATGAACGCCGACTTCATCATTTGTTGCACGCGCACGGGCAGGACGGCAACGCTGGTCGCCCGGCATCGTCCGCCGATGCCGATCGTTGCCGTGAGTCCCAACGAGCATGTGTTGAGGCAGTTGCAACTGCATTGGGGCATCGTTCCGCTGTCGATCCCCTCGCCGCAGAGCACGGACGACATGATCGACTACGCGAAGGTCGCCGTCGCCAAAGCGGGCTTGGGCAAATCGGGGGATCACGTCATTTTCGTCGCGGGGATACCGCTCGATGTGGAGGGAACGACGAATATGATCAAGGCGGATATGATATGAGGGGCTATTACCCTCATCCCGCTAGCCTCTCTCCAGTCGAAGGAAGAGAGGCTCGGACGCTTTATCTGCTTCAATCCTTGAACGGTAACGGTCGCATGTGGAACGACTCTTCGGGGTACGTCCACATCCCCATGAGCGCGCGACGCATCGGCGTCAAGCGTTCGAGGAACTCCGGCGAGTTGTTCATGCGGTCGGAGTGGCGCAACCAAGGCGGCGCATATACCATGTGGATCATGTGGCGGTCGTAGTTTTGGTTGTTCGCCATGCCGCAGTGATAGACCGCTTGATGAAACAGGAGCGCGTCGCCGGGTTTGCCCGTGATGATATGGGCAATCGGCATCGTTTCGACGTTCGCGCCGCGCGGGAGCGGTACGGACGCATTGTGCGTGCCGGGGATCATCACCATATTGCCGTAGCCGGGGGTCGGTTGCTCGGTGAGGATGTAGCCGACGCGCAGTTGGACGAGCGGCACGGGCGTCGCCAACTTGCGGAAGTCGTACGCCGATGAACCATCCTGATGAAATCCGCCGCCTTTGAAGCCCGCCGGGACCATCGTGCACCAACTGCTGTGCAGGATGAACCGATCCCCCAACAACGCCCGCGCCTTCTGAATGACGGACGAGTGATCAATCAGCGATTCCATCGCGGGTTCTTTTTCAAACGAGTTGCCGATCTGTCGCCACTGTCCGGGCGGGTTCGGCGCGTGAAGGCGATCCGCCGCGTCGAGGCACGCGGACACTTCATCCTGAGAGAGCGCGTTTTCAACGACCAGGTAGCCCCACGCATCGAACAAGAACCGTTCCGTTTCGGTGAGTTCGCCGGGCTGCGCGAGCGGTCTCATGCTTGTCTCGCCTTCATTGGGTGTGATCCAGCCAACGCCGCATCGACCTGCAACTCCCAAGTGCCTTCGATCTTGACGCCGTTTTCCTTCAGACCGCCGCTCGCGTCGGGTCCGCGCACGATGGGGGTGCGTTCGGGGTACTTCGTCCAGCTATCGCCCTGAGCGCAGTCGGTGTGAATGAAGTGAAGCGCGATTCCGGCGCGGTCGCCGTCGGACTTGTTGTCGAGTGTGCAGTGGGCGACGCCGTAACAAAAGAAGATGACGCCGCCCGCCTTCAGTTCGACCGGAACGGCGCGTTCCTCCGGCGGGTCGCAACGAATGTGGTGGTCACTGAACGGGTCGCGGTAGTGCTCGTACGGTTCGCGGTGGCTGCCGGGGATCACATGGAGCGTGCCGTTCTCGACAGTCGCGTCGTGCATCGCCACCCACATCGCCGTGCCTTTGAGCGGGTCGGCGATTTTGAAGTAGGCGTTGTCCTGATGCCAGTGCGTTCCCATGCCCTTTTTCGCGGGTTTCCAGAACGCTTGATCGAGGTGAAGGCGGTAGGAATCGCCGATCAGTTGGGCGACGGTGTCGGCGACTTTCGGGGCGAACGGCAACGCCTTGTACAACGGGCTCTTGTCGTTGAGCGGGATCACTTGCAGGTTGAGGCGTTCACCGTCGTGGTTGTTCTCCGAGCCGTCTTCCTGCACGGCGACGTTGCGGAGGGAGCCCGACGCGCGGCGTTCTTCGATGATGCGGGTCAGTTCCGCCAACAGCGCGGAGGCTTCTCTCTGCGTGAAAAACCCGTCGATGATGAGGAAGCCGTCTTCTCGGAAGCGGTCGATCTGTTCGGGCGTG
>JAQBWJ010000234.1 GCA_027625215.1 Candidatus Poribacteria bacterium | reverse complement strand
CAGCGACGACACGCTCGACGCGACGGCGATCCGCCCCGCCTCCGACTACTTCCCGCTCGGCGTCGGCTCGACGTGGACGTACGCGATCAATGGCAACGTCGGCACGCCTGCCGAAACGAGCGAGGACGGCGAAACTACGGACGAAGGTACTCCCGGCGAGTTCGAGACGCGCACCGTGACGGAACTCAGCGCGCGCGGCGGCATCACGTGGTATCGCGTCGCCGTCTCCCGCGAGAGCGGCGCGCCGACCGAGTTTGAACTCGCCGCGACGAGAGACGCCGTTGTGATGCGTTCTCCCGGCGGTGGGATCGAAATGCCATTGCTGCAACACCCCGTTTTTCCGGGAACCGCGTGGCAGGTCGAACTGCCCCTCCCCGAAACGGTTGTCCCGACGGACGATCCCAGCGCTCAGGCAGCCGCCTCGCCTCAACAAGACGACGGCGCAACGACCGATCCGATACCCGAAACCATCGACTATGAAATCCTGTCGATCTCCGATATCGTCGTGACGCCGAAACAGCGTTACACGAACGTCGTGACCGTTCGCTCGTTTCAGGCGGGGGTTGCGACGCAGTTCTACCACTTCGCGGCGGGCGTTGGAATGGTCAAATATGTGACTGAAGCGGCGGCAACCGCGCCGTTGGATTCCCCAACGCGAGGCGACGGGTTCGAGTTCATCGAACTGGCCGAATACGCTCCGTAAGCGCGACAATGTTCACGTTGAGGGTGGAGGATCGCCGAGCAGTTCTGCGGCACGATTCGGATCGTTCGGCAGCGACACGTAGAACGTCGATCCCTCTCCCACCACCGATTCCACCCAAATCCGCCCGCCGTGCCGTTCGACAATCCGCTTGCAGACGGCGAGCCCCATGCCGATCCCCTCGTACTCGCCGCGCCCGTGCAGTTGCTGGTAGATGACGAAGATGCGCTCGTAGAATGTCTCCTCGATCCCGATCCCTTCGTCCCGCACGGCGAACGTCCAGCCATTTGTCGTCTGCGTCGCCGAGATGTGGATACGCGGCGGATCGTCGCGTCGGTACTTGATCGCGTTGTGGATGAGGTTCTGGAGGACGCGTTCCATCTGCTGTGGGTCGACAATGATCGTCGGCAACGGGTCTTGGGTGATCTTCGCGCCGCTCGATCCGATGGCGGCGTTCAACGATTGGATCGCCGCGTTCAATACGGCATCGCCCTTCGTTGCGACAAACTCGCCGCCGCGCGTGTTGACGCGGGAGTACTCCAGCATCGCGTCGAGTTGCAACGTCATCCGCATCGCCCCCTCGACCATCATCCTCAGCCACTCGCGTCCCCGTTCATCGAGGGCGTCGCGGTATCGTCGGTCAATCAGTTGGGCGAAGTTGCGGATCGTACGGAGCGGCTCGCGCAGATCGTGCGAGGCGACATAGGCGAACTGTTGCAGTTCTTTATTGGAGCGGCGCAGTTCGTCGTTCATTCCGCGCAGTTGCGCGGTGCGGTCTTGAACTCGCTGCTCCAGCCGCGCGTTCATTTCAGCGAGTTCAACCCGCGACTCGAGCACTTCGGCGTACAGTTGCGCGTGATGGACCGCGTTCCCCGCCAGTGTGATCAGCGAACGCATCCCCTCGATGCGCTTCTCCATGTCGGCGCGTTGGTCGCGGTTGCTACCCGTCGCAAGGACGCCGATCACTTCGCCCTTGTGTTTGATCGGGATAAAGTAGGCGACTTTGTCGGGATCGTAGGTCTGTTTCGGGTCCAAGTCCGGGTCGAAGCGCGAATCCCACCCCACGATGATTTCGATCTCTCCCGTTCGTGCGACGTCCGCCACAATATCGGGGCTGTCGAGCGGGATGCGGCGCAGCCTAGCCGCCGTCGGAGCGAGTTTCTTCTTCTCCGGTTCGCCGGGAGTCGCTTCCAAGTTATACCCGCGCACAACTTCGAGGTCGCCGCGATCCTCATCGACTAACGCGATCATCAGACTGCGGAAAATGCCTGCTCGAACGACGCCGTTTGAGATCGTGTCGAGCACTTCGTCCAGTTCCAACGATGAGGTGATCGTATTCCCGATCTCCTCAAACGCCGAAAGCAGCCGAATCGTCTCTTGTAGTTCGATGTTGTCGCGCTGCAACTCCCTCAGTTCTTCCGCTCTGGTGAACCCGTCCGACAGCAGTTCGGCGATCTCTCGGATAAGTTCGATGTGCGCGGGCGAGAAGGCGTTCGGTTGGTCGCTGTTGACACCAATCGTCCCGTACTGAAACGGCACGTCGATCACGCACAGAATCGGTTTGTGATAGAACTCGAGCAACGTGTTGAGCTCTTTGAACGGATCGTCTTTCCGCAGGTCGGGGCGATAAAGGACAGTTCCCGCGCGCCACCACTCGCAGAGCGTTTGGCTCGGCAATTCAATGGGAACGATCCGGTCCTCCATGATCGTGTGGATCGTGACGCGGTGTGTGCTGGAATCTTGGTCTACGACGTTCACGCTCAACCCAATGAGCGGCAGCCCGGCATCCAATAACCCCTGTCGCACTGCGGCGAGCACCTGATTGATGTCATCTTCGGTACGCATCTGCCAAACGACGCGACGCATCCGACGGACAGCCCGTTCGCGCGCGTTCTGCGTGAAAAGCGCGTTCGTTTCTTCCAACATGAGCATCGTTGCGCCGGAATCGTCGAGGGAGTTGAGCGTGGCGGTCTGCAACGGCTTCCCGCCACATCGCCACGCTTCCAATCGCGCGGGCGGCGGCGACAGAACGAACTCTCGCCACCGCTCTCTTTCGTGAGGCGTGTCGCTCAGTTGTTCGAGGTCGCCCAACCGCGCGGATGTCGAGAAGCCTGTTGCCTCAACGAACGCGCGGTTGGCAAACGCAATTTGATGTTCTTGGTCGATGATGGCGGCGGGATGCGGCAGGGCGTTCAGGACGCGGATGTACTCCGTCATCGTTTGATTTTTCCCGTCTCGTCAATCTGCGCGCCTCTCCACCCAACTTGAACGACGCTTCAATCGGCGAATTTGTAGCCGACGCCCCACACCGTCTTGATGTATTCCGGCTCGGAGGGGCTCGATTCGATCTGTTCTCGCAGGCGGCGAATATGCACGTCCACCGTGCGCGAGCCGACGTAGTAGTTCGTTCCCCACACGCGGTCGATTAACTGCGGGCGCGAGAAGACTCTGCCGCGATTTTTCATCAGGAAGTGCAATAGGTCGAACTCTTTGGCGGTCAGTTCGAGCATTTTTCCGCCGACGGTCACTTCCCGTCGCGCCAGATCGACATGAATCGTCCCGAACTCAACTCCCTCCGACTTCGACGGCTCGTCCGTCGCATCGGGCGGGTACGCGCGCCTCAACACCGCCCGCGCCCGCGCCAACAGTTCGCGCGGATTGAACGGTTTGGGCATGTAGTCGTCCGCGCCGAGTTCCAGCCCGACGATCTTATCCACGTCCTCCGTGCGCGCCGTCAGCATGATGATCGGCACAGTCGAGTCTTTGCGGATGCGGCGACACACCTCGAACCCGTCGATGCGCGGCATCATCACGTCCAACAGAATCAGGTGGATTCGGTCGGAGGCGGCGTCCGACTTGAGCGTCGGGAGAAACGTGTTCAACGCCTGCTCCCCGTCGCCCGCCCGGACGGTCTGATACCCTTCGTCGATCAGATAGGTATCGATGAAGTCGACAATATCCTCGTCGTCGTCGGCGATCATGATTCGGTACGGTTGGTCCTGCATCATCGCTCTTTCGTTGCTGAAGGTCGGTGCGCCCCGAAAAACCTCATTGTCCGCTCCCTGCAAGCCTTCGCTCGTCATCGCGCCAGGACGATCAGCCCGTTGTACGCCGCGATGCGACGCTGTTCGCCGCTCCGATGCAGCGTCACCTGATAGATGTACGGTCCGACGGGCGCGTGATGCCCGTTCCGGTCGACGCCGTCCCACTCAATCGTCAGCGTCTTCGACGGGATCGGCGCGTTATCCGCCAGCGTGCGAACCAGCATCCCGCGATAGTCGTACAGTTCGACGGTCACTTCGGGCAGATCGCCGGCCTCATCGTCGTCGCGCACTTGGATCATCAGTCGCGTCGTGTCGGCGATGCCGTCCCCATTCGGCGAAAACGGGTTGAAACTCCATCGCGCGAACAACCGCTCCGACGGTTCCGGCTGCGGCGTCATCTCGAATACGGCGAGCGGCGACAGCAGGTTCACATCCAGTCGAAACAGAATCCCGTCGTCCGTCCGTTCGCCCCGCGATTGCGTCCACTGCCACTCGCGCGCTTGCGCGTTCCAAAAGAATACACCCAAATCGGTGTCCGACGCGACACCCATTCGCGCCAAGTCGTCGTTCAAGACGAGCAGTGTCAATCGGATCGGCGAGCGAAACGCGATATTCAGGCGGGTCGTTTCCGCTAAAATGCGCGAGCCCGCCGCGTCGAAAAACTCGATCTCGTTGATCCGAATGTCGTTGGGTCGTTTGCTTTCGGTCATCTCCAATTCGACCCACCGCGCCGTT
The DNA here is from genome assembly GCA_027625215.1 of Candidatus Poribacteria bacterium. Taxonomy (GTDB): domain Bacteria; phylum Poribacteria; class WGA-4E; genus JAQBWJ01. The sequence goes on along the minus strand of JAQBWJ010000234.1, from coordinate 728 downwards.
GGAGCCCCTTCAATCGGGATCGTCGTCGTCCCGTCGCTGAACCCTTCCACATCGACAACGGCGTCAAACGTCTCGTTATCGCGGGAGACGAGCACCGTCGCTTGCTGCGGTCCATATGAGAGTCCGTCCGCGCGAAACGGGTGGACGACGATCTCACCCAGCGCAACCTCGCGTTCCAGATCGACGCGCCATCTTACCGGCAGCGGCACCAGGCTCGAAATCCACGTCGAGGGGAAGTCGAACCGCCCATCGACCGCCAGCGAGGGTGGTTGCCCCGGCACGGACGCGCTTGCTTCCGCCGAGAACGTCGTCTGAAACTGCCCCTCAAAGCGGTACGTCAACACGGGGTTCGACTCAGGTCGAATCAGGCGATGTCCGCGATACGTCGCCGGGTTGATCTCGTCCGACTCGCCCCGCAGGATACGCAGCCCGCGCATCGTTTCATCCGCCGCGTTCGGCGGGATCGTCACGAGCAATCGCGCGCCGTCGCTCAATTGAACGGGCGTCGCGCCATCCGCCGCGTCCGGTTCAAGTTCCGACAGCAGCGTCACGGTGAAATCGACCGCGTCCGTTCGTTGATCGACCGGGTCGTCGATGCGGGTCGGCTGTTCCGCCTGCACGCGCACCGTGTTCGCGCCCTGCCGCAGCACAATGGAAAAACGAAACGGCTCAACCGCGCGCGCATTTGGGAAAAACACCCCGACACGCGCGATCCGCGCCGACAACGG
>JAQBWJ010000233.1 GCA_027625215.1 Candidatus Poribacteria bacterium | reverse complement strand
CGTCTACGGCAGCAGCACCGTCATGGCGTACACCTCCGGCGACGGGGTGCACCTGTTCACGCTTGATCCTGCCATCGGCGCGTACGTCCTCGCCCAAGAGAACGCAAAGATTCCGTCCGGCGTCAAGACATACAGCGTCAACGAAGCGTACTCCGATACATTCCCGCCGTACATCCGGAACTATTTGAGATGGGTGAAAACGGCAGGCGCGGGCGGATACAGTCTCCGCTACATCGGATCGCTTGTGGCGGATTTCCACCGAACGCTTGTACGCGGTGGAGTGTTTCTTTACCCCGCGACCAAGAGCTCGCCGGACGGCAAACTCCGCCTGATGTACGAAGCGAACCCGCTCGCCTTCCTCGCTGAGCAAGCGGGCGGCACAGCGACCAACGGCAAAGAGCGTATCCTCGATATCAGACCGAAATCGATGCATGAGCGCACGCCCCTCATCATGGGGAGCGCGGATGAAGTCGAGCGCGTGTTGCAGTTCGCCGAGTGAGGACGGACGCGATGCCCTTGACCAGTCCATCGTACGGCGGGATCGAAGCGGGCGGCACGAAATTCGTCTGCGCGGTGGGCGCGTCGCCAGGTGATCTGCGAGATGAAACGCGCATCGATACGACGACACCGGATGAAACGCTCAGTCGGTGCATCGACTTTTTTCTCGCGCGCGAAGTCGATGCCGTCGGAATCGCTTCGTTTGGACCCCTCGATCCCGATCCGCCCTCTCCAACATTCGGCTACATCACGACGACGCCGAAGCCGGGATGGGCGAACGTTGATTTCGCCGGAACGATACAACGCGCGTTAAACGTCCCCGTCGGGTTTGATACGGATGTGAATGGCGCGGCGCTCGGCGAGTATCGTTGGGGCGCGGCGCAGGGACTCGACACGTTTCTCTATCTCACCGTCGGGACGGGCGTTGGTGGCGGGGGTCTCGTCAACGGCAAATTGATGCACGGGTTGATTCATCCTGAAATGGGGCACATCCGCGTTCCGCAAGACCGCGCCGTCGATCCGTATCAAGGCGCGTGTCCGTATCACGGTAACTGCTTGGAAGGGCTGACATCGGGTGTCGCCATCGAGAAGCGATGGGGCGTTCCGGCGTCTGAACTACCGCCGGAACATCCGGCGTGGCGGTTGGAAGCGGACTACCTCGCCCACGCGCTCGCAAACTTCGCCTGCACCCTCTCGCCTCAGCGGATTATACTCGGCGGAGGCGTGATGGATCAGTCTCACCTGTTCCCGATGATCCGCGAGCGCGTCGCCAACCTGCTGAACGGGTACATACAGAACGCGGCGATTCTGGATCGAATGGACGAGTTCATCGCCCCGCCCGGATTGGGGAACAAGTCCGGCGTGTTGGGAGCGATTGCGTTGGCGGAACGGGCATCGGGAGAACGCTGATCCCGCCTCTCCCGATGCCGCGTTGCAAACGTTCAGCCGCGGAACGTCGTTTCGATGACGGCGCGTTTCTCGCTCGCCTGACGCGCCAACAAAGAGACTTCGAGACTTTTAACGGCGTCTCGGTAGTCGGAACGGATTGCGGACTTGTCTCCGCTACGCACCGCGTCGATGAACACGGCGTCTTCGGCGGCGTACATGTCGTTACCCGTCTTGAACGTTTCGGGATCGCCCTCGCCGCGCACTTTCATCCCGCCGTAGGTGTATTCGATGATGAAGTTCTTGGCGAACAGGTTCAACCCCGTGCCGAACCCCTGCGAGATGTTGCATGCGGAGGTGATCGTTCCGACCGCGCCGTTCTCGAAGTAGAGGCTGGCGATGCTCGCGTTCTCGACATCCGCCGACTCGTTGAACGGCACGCGCCGCACGAACGCGCCACCGACCGCTTCGACCTCGCCGACAACGTACCGTGCCAAATCGAGAATGTGCGTCGATTGTTCGACCAACTGTCCGCCCGACTTGTTCACTTGCTGCCACCAGTGACCCGGACCGCCGGGCATCCCGCCCATGTAGAAGCCGGACGCCAATTCGACGGCGTGACCTTCCAGTCGATTCCGCATGATATCGACGGTGTCCATGTATCGCACGCAGTAACCGGCGGCGTTGACGATCCCCGCGTCGCGGATCGCCTCGTACTTGCGGAGCGCGGCGTCCATATGCAGCTCGACCGGCTTCTCGACAAACAGCGGGACGCCCGCCTTGGCGACTTCCAACTCAATGTCGCCGTGCGCGAACGGCGGCACGCAGACGTAGACCGCGCCCAACTGCTCCCGTTCGAGCATCGTGCGGTAGTTCGTATACGTCGTCGGGACGTTGAACTCCTCTTTACGCCGCGCCAACAGACCCTCGTTCACGTCGCAGATCGCTACCAACGTTGAGTTTTCGTTGTTCGATATGTTGCGTAGGTGTCCTCCTGCGACACCTCCGACCCCGATAAAACCGACCTTCACCACGCTCATGGATTCCCTTCCCGCGCAAGTTCTCATCGAAGAAGACGGGTCGGACTATACGGGAACCGGGAACCCCTGTCAAACGCGAGGAGGCATTGATAACGGCAGTTCGACATGATCCAATAGACGGCATGCCATTTATCATATTGCCTGTTTAGGAGTTGGACGACCATGTCCGAGATTTCACCAGTTCCATCGCGGCGGTTAGGCAGAACGAACCTTTGGGTCCCGGTCATCCCGTTCGGCAGCGCGGGGTTTGGCGATTCGTTCGGCGTCGTGCCGGAGGAGGACGCCGTCGCCCTGATGACGCGCGCGTATGAACTCGGTATCAACCATATCGACACGTCGCCCTGTTATGGGTCGTCGTTGCCGAAGGTCGGCGCATTCGTGCGGACCGTGAAGCGCGAGCGGCTCATCCTGACGACGCGCGTCTGCTGTCACGACGACGCGCCCGCCTGCACCCGCGACGGCACGTTTCGCATGGTGGAATACAACCTCAAGATGTTGGGAACGGACTATCTTGACGGCGTGATGATCCACGATCCCGTCGAGATCGCCCCGGTCATTGAGGACGGCGGCACGTTGGACGCGCTCATCGAACTGAAGCGGCAGGGGGTCGTCCGCAACATTGGGATCGGATGCCGTCCCCACTATCAACTGTTGACGCTGATTGCGACGGGCGATATCGACTTCGTGCTGACCTTCAACGACTACAACCTGCTTCGGCAAAGCGCGGCGAAGAGAGTCCTGCCCGCGTGCGCTCGAAACGATGTCGGAGTCCTGAACGGTTGGTCGATTGTGCGCGGCATCCTCACCGGACGCGATGTGGACGCCGCCGCCGAAGAAGGACATTGGCTCCTCACGTCGCCCGACATTCCCCGCGCCAAAGCGATTAAAACGTGGTGCGAACGCGAAGGGATCGACATGCTCGCGCTCGCGTTGCAGTACTGTCTTCGAGATCGGTGGATTCACGGACTGCCGCAGGGGTGGCGCTCCATCGAACAGATCGAAGCGGCGGCGCGCGCCGTCACGAACCCATTGCCGTCCGACGTGTGGGAGCGTTTCGAGGCGGAAGGCTTCTAACGGCGGGATCAATGCACCGCCGACTCGACGTTGAGCGGGACCGCGTCCCATTTGACGGAGTACGAAAAGTTTTCGTTCGGCGTGATTGAGACGTTCAACATCGTCGCGTCCGGCTCCGGTTGCACGAGACCGATCCAAACCGTCAGCATCCGTTCGCGCGGGATGCCGCTATTCTCGCGCACTTGGCGATGTTCGTCCGTCCTGGACGAGAGTATCGGGATGTCGCGTTGCTGGTCGTCCGTTATATGGAACGCATACTCCGTAAAGCGGACGCCCCACGCCATCAGTGTGACCGTGATCGCGCCGTTGTCGTGCGTCTGAATCGCTGGCGTGCCGTAGACGCTTCCAACGGGCAACGGGATCCATTCAGACGGGTCAGCGTCCCACGTCGCAAGTTCCCATACGGACGACGTAGCGGTGGACGCAGCGATCTCCAACAACGATTCCGGCTCTTTTTTCGTAGAACAACCCGCGATCAATCCGATGACGACCATCGCCCAAACGACGCGCATGAGTTTTTCCCCTATACGTCTAGATATGAAAAAGACCAAGCATCGCGTTGTACACGTCGTTCGGATAGATACCGTTCAGTCCCGCCGCCTCGACGCGGAGGTCGTCCAACACCTTGCCGTCGCGGATGACCCGCAAGTGTCCCGCCAGCGGGAAGCCAGAGCCGCGCAACGCTGCTGTCGTCCGGCGCGCTCTGGGCGATCACGGTGTCGGAATCCGGCGGTGAGAGCGTCACCTTTACGTTTCCTCGAACGCCTCGCACGATCACTTGAACTGGGTGGCGCGACGGATGGGGGAACAGTCGCAGGTTCCGAAACTCCGCGTTCAAGATCACCCCTGACGACTCCGACTCCGCCTTGAGTTCGATAAATGTAAACTGCTTGAGATGACGGCGCGTGCTTCCAACGCTCTTCCATCGCTCGCCGTCGAACACGGCGGTTTCAAGCAGATGCGACGCCGCGTCATACGCAATACGCACCGTGCGAAACGCCTCCGCTTCGTCCCCGAACGGCTCGCACCCGATGCCGTGATCGGAGCGGCGCAGGTAGAGGTCGCGTGTTCGTTCTGCCCAACCGTGAAACCAACCACTTCTCCCTGCGTAACGTCCGAACGCGATGTCGCTGCCCGCATCGGGACCCTTCGCCGCCCCGTGTCCGACGTGCCCGCGCAAGTGCGCCGAAAAGCCGTACGTTCCCGACTGATTCATGTCGGTCGGGACCCGCATCTCCGCCATCACGACGACATCGGGAGGATAGGGTCGCTGCGTTACGATGCTGGTCGTTTTATGTGTCGAGGCGGAGGTCTTACCGCCGATGACCAGCCGCCCGTCTTCGACGCGCGGCGTCACCGCCGGGTCTTCCTGATGGACGTGCCACGTCTCGCGATTCAGACCGGCGGAAAAGTCGTCCGCGAGATAGACACCCGATTTGAGTTGGCGCATCGCGTTGGTCTCGGTAGACGGGGGTTTCGAGGCAAAGTCGTTGATCGAGATAATTATTGTTCGATGTGGAAACAAAAGGAAGGTCTGAAATCGCAACGGTGTGGAAGGGCGACACTTGGGTGGAATCGCCCTTCCAACCTCTCGATCTACGTCCGTCACACGAGGTAGTCGTTGATGAGGTTCTCAAGCATCTCTTGGCGACCGGAAACGTTCGGCGAAATCTCACCTTTTTTGAGCATGTACGCTTCCAAATCCGCGAGAGACGATTC
>JAQBWJ010000232.1 GCA_027625215.1 Candidatus Poribacteria bacterium | reverse complement strand
TCGTTTCGTACAGCGGCGCATCCAGCGGCACGTCGGATAGATGCCGCGTCGTGCGGCGGTGGTGGTCGATGGCGATGCGGCGCGCCGTCGTCGTCAGCCAACGGTTCAACGAAAACGGCGGCGCGGTTCGGAACTTCGACAACGAGTGGTACAGGCGAATCATCACCTCTTGGGTCAAGTCCTCCGCGTCCTCCGCGCGTTTCACTCCCGACAGGATGATGCTGTGCACCATCGCGCGGTATCGACGGACGATGCCGTTGAACGCGGATCGGTCGCCGGACTGGAAGCGAGTAATCAAGTCGATGTCGACGCGCTTCCGCGCCGAGAGTCCCGGCGGAGGATGAAACATCGGGTCGATGGCGCGGTCGCTCAACGTCACCCCACCGCCCGCGACGATCTCCGCAAGCGGGATGTGGACGAACACCGTCGCCGCGCGCTCCTTCGGCTGCCATGCGACGATGCCCTCCGCCGTCGCGCCGTTGTTCGCCGCTTTCGTGAGGTTCTCTCGTTGATCTTCGGTGAACTTTGAGAGGTGGAAGTTGCCCGCCCCGCGATGGAACTTGAACTCCCACACGTACGCCGTCCCGTTCAGGAACGCGAACGCATCGAACGGTTGCGCGTTCCCGACGAACGTGCCGCCGCGATACGTCCCGCCGTCCGGCAGTTTGTGAAAGAACACGTCGGGGTGCGTCTCGATCAACGCCTTCCGAAACTTGGCGATGGCAAGCGTCTCAGGCTTTTGGCTCATCGTCCGTTTCTCCTTCCGTGTGGCTCTCGCGGCGTTGGATGGCTTCGGTGATCGCCCGTTTGATCGCGTCCGTCGGTTCGTGGGAGTTGAATATCGCCATCAACCGCTCGATCTCGTCGCCCTCGAAGACGCGATGATCCGTGCGCGGATCGGGGTACGATGTCGCGCTCCTACCCTCGCCGACGATCAGGTGTCGCCGAATCGTCATCATGTACTCGAAGCCGAGAATCGCGATGCCGTCGTTCATCCGTTGCCCCCCGTCTCTCGCTTCGCGCGATGTTGCCAACCGACCATGCGGTCGCGCGGCGCGGTCGGATAGGTCGGCGTCTCCGGCAACCGCGCGGTGTTCGACGCGGGCTTGTACGTCAGCGGCGGCTCCGTCGGCTCGTCGGACGGCTCAACGTCGGGAGTCTTCCAGCCGTGCGTGAAGACCATCGCCACGATGAACAGGCACGCGAATATTCCGACGAGGCACACCAGATTGACGAGCGCGTGAACTATCTCTCTCATGCGGTTTGTTCCTCCAGTTCTCGCCGCAAGAACGTCGGCACGTCCAGCGGCGTCTCGGCGACGCGCATCATGTGTCGCACTTCCTCGATGCCGAACCGTTCGACTTGCTCGGTGTCGATCTCGGTCGGCTCATCGCTCGGTTTCAAACAGTTCGCCAAGATGACCTGCGTGTGTCGGGTGAGGTTGCCTTGGATCGTCATCAGTTTGTCCGTGATTTGCTGCGCGTGTTCGCGTGTCGCGTCGACTGCCTTCCGTTCGCCGGGAAGCATGTCGCCTGTGTCGAGGACTGCGAGCGCGATGAGTAGCGCGTTCGCCTGTCGCTGTATGTCGTGCAGCGTGTTCGCGTCTTGCAGTCGTCGTTGCACGCGAGCGTGTGTGAATGTCATCCGCGTGTTTCCTGTTGTGAGAGTGTGCGCGTGTCGTCATCGTCGTGAGCGACGCGCGTTTTTCTGTCATGCGTGCGTGTACCACGGCGGGGGAACGTCGTCGTCGTCCGTGTCGTCGTGGAGGTTCGCGGGCGCGGGAATGTCCTTTGTCTGCGCGGTTTCCGCGTTGTGATCGTCGTCGCTTGCGTTGTGATCCGTCGCCGCAACGTCGCTGAGAAAATCGCGGACTTCGCGTTTTCCGCGCGCGGGGGCTTCGTGAGTCGCGGCATTTTTGACGCCGGAATCGTTTGCCTCAGATTTTTTACCCTCAGATTTTTCGGGGGTGGTTTTTTCGGGGGGAGAAACGCCCTTAGAATCAGTCGGCGACTGGATTTCAGGCGGCATGAACTCATCCAGAAGGGAGACTCCGGCGAGACAGTCGGTTGCCCCGCCGCCCTCGTTGGGAAGTGAGCGGAGTGGGTAGTCGATCTGGGGCAAGCCCCACCTGAAATCGTTCAGCGTCGGCGCGTTCCCTTGCGGATCGACCGCGAAGTAAACGCCGTTTCCGGTCGCAAGGAACGCCTGATAGAGCAAGTCGACCGCTGTGGCGTGGTCGGGGTCGCGGCGCGTGCATTCCGACACGAAACGGGCGATGCCGTCCAAGAGCGCGTCTGCGGCGTTGGTGACCGGCTCCGGCTTGGCGTCGTCCGTCGGTTCGTCCTCCGGCTCCGGCAGCTCGAAGGTGTCCATCATCGTCGCGGCGAGCGCGAGAACCTTCTTGAGATGCGTCCCTTTCTGACCGTTGCTCGCCCATGCCATGTGATCGAAACAGGTCTTCGCCTCGCCCTCGCGCCATACGGCGGTTGAGGTGGTGAGTTGGTGAAGTCGCCGCAAGGCAAGGCGGAACCGGATGGAGGTCGCGTAAATCGCCGCGATGATCGCCGCGTCCGAGTCGGCAACGTAGGGGTGACGAAACGGGGGCTTCTCGCCGTCCGGCGTCAGGTCGATCTCCGCTTGCCGCCCCAACGAGTAGAAACACCAGACGGGCTTGCCGCCCTGCCCGACCCGCATGGAGGCGGAGAACAGGCTGACGAACAGTTGCGCGTCTCCGGCTTCGGAGCGGGGGTAACTGTCGAACCGAAAAGAGTCGTGGTCTAGTCCCTCGCCGAGTGCCGCGTCGATCCGAAACCGAGACTCCATCGCCTCGATCAGTTCCGCCAAATGAGGCATGCTGCGGGGGATGAACGGCTTATCCATCGCGGTCGATCTCCTCGTCTTGCAAAAGTGGGGTGGTGTATCCCACACTGTTCAGCAATACATGAGGGGTATTCCCTCTGTGTATGTTGGTCAGACCTCTCCGTCTTCCGATGGAGGGGTCGTTTTGTGACGGTTGGTAACGTCTATAAAGTTGTCTTTTCTATGTCTCCCAAATGAGACACTTTGCAAGCCTCCGAGTGTTTATCTGTCGAGTTGTCGGTTTTATTGAGAATAGTCTCAATAAGGGCAAAAATCCGAATAGTTCCGAATAGTTCCGAATAGTTTGAAAGGCAAACTATTCAGGGCATTTTGGTCAGTGTTCATGCGGTTCGACACGGATTCATTTTTTTTTCTGAATGATCTGAATAGAATATAAATACCTTTATTGATTTTTCTTTCTATAGAGACTTATAGAGAAATGGTTCAGATTGTTCGGGATATTTCTTTCAACGGGTAAAAAGTCCTTTAATCATAAGGTTCTATGGGTCTGAATAGTTTGCTCAAACTATTCGGGAACCGTTCGGCGATCTGGTAAAGTCATCCTGCTCTTACCATAAAGACAGGACGCGATTCTAGAAACGCGCTTCATCGTTAGGCTCGCCATAAGCGATGGCGTTGTCAGAGATTTCAATACCGACATAAACAAATTGCCCCGCTGCGTTCCGAACTCGTTGATAAGCTTTTGAGGTCATCGCCCTTCCGAACGGCGTTGCGGTTTTCGGAGGGGCGATTCCGTTCTCGGTGCACCATTCGACGTAAAGATTGAAAAGGTATTTGGCTCGGACTTCCGCCCCTAGCGATTTGATGGTGCATGAATCGAGGAATTGCTGCACCGGATCGCTTTCGAGTCGGTATTGCTGGGTGTGTTGTGCGACGATCTCAGGTTTTCCCAGCCCCTTTTCCTGCCAGAGCCGGAACCCTTCGACAGCCCAATTCAGGATGCCGGGGAGTTCGGTCTGCAGTTCGATTTCGAGACGGGTGTCGCGTTCGTCTTCGGAGAAATAGACCTCGAACGGGATGAGTTTGACGCGATCCCACATCGCCTCGCTGGTGTCGCTGATGATGGGTCGGTAGTTCGTCGCAAGAAACAGTTTGAAGTTGGGATAGAACTCGAACGGGTTGGCGTAAAGCGGTCGCGCCTTGATGGGGTCGCCTCCGGTCATCGCCTTGATTTTGGGGGGATCGAGTTTCGTGTATTGGTCGGACTCGCGGGAACTGACGAAGCGTTTGCCGAGCATTTCGGCGAGTTCGGGGGTCGCGCTCCCGGCGTTCTTGCGGTAGTCCGGCTCGAACGTCGAGAAGGGGGTTGTGAGGGCGTAGCCCCCGAATAGCGCGGCGAGCGTGTTGAGGAAGACGCCTTTGCCGTTGCGTCCCTTCTCGCCGTACAGGACCCACATCTGATGAAGTTCCGTCGAGCCGGAGAGGGTGTAGCCGACGATACGCTGAACGTAGTCGATCAGTTCTTGATTGGGCTTCCGCTGGTCGGGCGGATCGTTGGGGTTCTGTGGGAAGACTTCGCTCAGGAAGCGTCGCCATCGCGGGCAGTCCGCGTGCGGGTCGTACGCCGCTCCTGCGGACATGGTGATGTGGTCGGACTGTCTGCCCTCGCGGAACTTGCCGCTGGTCAGGTCAATGACGCCGTTTCGCAATCCGATGAGCCACCTGTCGGCGTCGAAGACGTTGCCCGGCTGCGCGATGGGTGTTTCGGATTTGGCGAGATTCAACGCGGCGACGATTTTGGAATTGGATTCGGAGGCGCGCCCCCATTTCATCGCGGCTTCTTGGATTTCGTGATCCTCTTTCGAGACGGTCTTCTCGTAGCGCGCGAGTCGTCGGCGTTCGCGGGCGGCGCGTTTGGCGAGTTGCAAGATGGAGTCCGTGTGGTCTGGGCCCCAACGGTGGGCGTCCCACAGCAGCCATCGATCAAGCCGATGGTCGTAGCGCAGCATGTTTCGATAGAGCGCGGCGATCAGTTCGGCGTTTCCGGCGTCGGTCTGCGGGAACGCGAAGATGTGGCGGTCGAGGGTGGGGGTTGAGTCGGGCGCGGCGTCGTATTCGATTGGAGGCTCGGCGATGCGCTCCGCTCGGCTGTCTTCCGGCAGGCGGCTGGTCGGCGCGGCGTCGATGCGTTCGGCGGGTTGCCTCGCGGCTCGATTCATCGCTTGGCGGAGAGAGGCGACGGCTTCGGTGAGTTGGTACGGGTGGTCTTTGGGGGTGAATCGGTTGACCTGAGTAACATATTCGCGCATCACGTCGAGGGCGGCGTTGAAATCGAGTCCGTCGTCTCGCAGTTGGACGGCAAGCAGGAATCCGGCGGCGTTCCGACCCATGCCGTCTT
>JAQBWJ010000231.1 GCA_027625215.1 Candidatus Poribacteria bacterium | reverse complement strand
GGCGTTCAACTGCGCGAGCCGCGTTTCCGCCGCCAACAACAATTGACGCTGCGCGTCCAGTTCGGAGGCGAGCGTATTCAGCGTTTCTTCGGTCGTTCGCAAGTCCGCCGCGACTTCTATCTGTTGCGCGACGGCGCGCGCGTAGGCGACCCGCAGCAACACCAACTCCGACAACTGCTCCACGTCGGCGAGGTGATCGTCTTCCAATGCCGCTTCCGCCTTCTGCATCAGGTCGGTCGCGGCTTGCGTCTCGGCGTACACGGACTCGACGTACGCGCTCGCTCGGAGGGCGTCCAACTCGGCGCGTGCGTCGTAGATGCGATACCAGTCGGCGCGCCCGGAGGCGCATCCAACCGCCAATATCGGCATCGTGAGTAGTAGAATCCGTTGCGCGACGTTCATGCCGTCCTCAATCTACGAGGGTACGGGTCGAGCCTATACGTAAGGGGATGTTAACGGATTCGGGCGCGACTTTGCAAGAACGGACATGCCCCAGACAGCCGAATCAAGTCGGCGGTGGTGCTCATCGTATCAGCACAATCGTCCCGATGCGGAACAGCCCGCCGATTTCAATTTGATAGACGTAGATGCCGCCGGGCAGGAGCGTTCCGCCGTCGTCGCGCCCATCCCACGTCACATCGCCGCCAGCCGCGAACAGTTCGATCATTTGACGCCCTCGAAGGTCGAACACGCGCACCGTCATATCGCCTTGACCGCCATCGATGGCGCGGCTAGGAAACGTGACGCGGTTGAACGGGGCGCTTCCCAACGGCGTGAACGGGTTGGGGAACGGCACATCCAACAACGCGAGCGTCTCTTCAATCAGTTCGGAGATGTTCCCCGCTTCATCCACCGCGACAATGGCGAACATATATCGCCCAACGTCCAACCGCTCCCGGTGCAGGAACGTGTACTCAGTCACTCCCGTCTCCGCGACGATGGACGAGATCACCTGCGGCGACGCGCCTCCGACGCTGAACAGCGCGTCGTACCGCGCGACATCGGCTGACGCGGACGCGCTCCAACGAAGTTCCGTACCCTGCGCCACCTGAGTCAGGGTGAAAACGCGCACGGGCGTCGGCGCGTTCGTATCGACGCCGATCATCACCGATTGCGGTTCCGAACGCGGCGACACGACGAGGCGGCTCTTGTACGCCGCGACGGTGTACGCATGGATTCCGGCAGGGACGTTCACGTCTCGATACGAACTCGATGCGCGCCCGCGCGCATCGAACGGCGGGTTGCCGTCGCGGTAGATGAAATAGCCCTGCACGTCCGGGTCGGTGAGCGGCGTCCATGAGATGATCGCGTCGTTCTCGCCCGTCTCATCGGCAACGACGGAGATCCCCGTCGGGGTGTCGGGCGGCACGTTGGGGAACACGTCGATGGTGTAGTCGTTGTTGTTGTTCGGGTTGCCGTCGATCTCGCCGGGTTTGATGAACTCGCCGATCTGCGCGTTGTTCGGGTTGCGGATGGCGATGCGGAACAACGCCTCCGTCACGGGTTGATCAGGTGTCCGAGCCTGAAAGATCACTTCGAGGATCGAACTGACGAAGTGGTCGATCTCGTTCGTCAGTTCCAACCGCACGGACGTTCCCGTGATGATCGTCTCAAACCCGACCGTCTGGTTGTCGATCCGCACGTCGACGATATTCTGAGGCGTCACGGTGAAGCCTGTCGGAAGGACGATTTCAATCGTTTTGATCTCCTCGCCCGGTTCCGCCTGAGAGGGGTCTACGAGCAGCGTCAGGATGAACGTCGGGGTCGAGGAGGTGGGGACGCGCCCGCTTGGATCGTCCTGAACGTTGATTTCACCCGTCGAGGAAACCGCTGCGTACATCGGCAGCGCGACCACCGTTCCAAGCAGCGCGGCGAGCAAGTAGGGTGTCCAGCGTGTCATGTCTCGTCTCCCCCTCAATATGCGACGCGCAACGAGAACCGCTGCGACACATTGTCTTTGAGATCGCCGCTCGCCATGTCGAACCCGTAATCGACCTGCAACGTCGCCGCGCCGAGCGCAAAGCCGACCGTCCCGCCGACCGTGATCGCCGACGCGCTTTTGCCGACGCCGCTCGCCGACCGGAAGCCGACGCGCCCCGCAATGTTCTGCGAGAAACCGATCTCCGCGCCGCCGCCGAACGCCGTGCCGTCGCCCGCCTCAAAATCGACCGCGACGAGCGATCGCTCCAACACGCCTTTCAACGACGCCTGTTCCGCTGCCGCCGCCACCGATGCGAGTCGGTACGCCGTCCCGACGCGGAAGGTCTGCGTCGCGTCATCGCCTTCGTCGTTCGTCTCGCTGCCGAAGCGCAGATCGGCGGGGACGAGGTTGAAGCCGCTCGCGCCGACCGTCAATCCGTCCACCGGCTCGAACAGGATGCCGAGATCAAGCGAGGGTTTCGAGGTGGAGACGCCGTTTTCAAAATAGGGGTTGGCGATCACGTCGGGGTTCGATTCGTCCAACCCTGCCTGCAACAGTTTGGCGATCACGCCGACTTTCAATTGCGGCCCAAACCCTTGCGCGTAGCCCACTCCGAATGACGTTTCGCGGTATACGGCGTCGCGGTCGGCGAGCGAAGACAGTCCGATGCCGAAGCCGCGCGACCCGTTCCCGTTCTGCAAGTACGCCCCGTCCTGAGCGACGAGGGGGTCGGCGGGACCGGAGAAGAACGCCGTGCGGGTGAACATCGCCTGTGTGCCGCCCGCGTTGGCGAGTCCGGCGGGGTTGAACATCGAAGCGTTCGCGTCGTCGGCGATGGCGGTGAACGCGCCGCCCATGCCCATCGGTCGCGCGCCGTTCGGAGGGGCGGTGAACGCCGCTTCCACGCGCGGCGAGGCGATCAACAGTCCGACGACGGCGAGGCTTACGACCCACCGTGTCGGTGTCCAAGCGATTCTCATTCGAGTGTCGTCCTCTGCTGTGTGCTCTGCGGTGAGTTCGGAGGCGAATCGGGGCGCAGCGTTTCGTCGAGGATGCGAATGTCCGATTGCGTCTCCCGTTCCTTCAACCAAGCGTTCATCGTGCTTTCGAGCCGCTGCTGTTCAAGGCGGCGTTGAATCTGCGTTCGCAACTCGGTGCCGAGCGGGACGCGCGTCGTCGGCAGCGTCTCCTGCACACGGATCAGGAACCAACCGCTTTCCGTCGAGATCGGCGCGCTCCATTCGTCCTGCGGCAGTGTCGGCAGCGCGTTTTGAAACTCCGGCAGGAGAAGGTTCATCGGCTGCGGGTCGGGTGTCGACACGACCAATAACGACGGGTCGTCGTCCGTCTCATTGGCGAGGTCTTCCAGCGTGAGGTCGCCGTTTGTCAGCCGTTGTCGGATGGTCGTCAACCGCGCCGCGCTGTCGCCGGACGTGTCGCTCGTCGAACTGACGAACACCTGTTCGATACGGTAGCGTTCCTGAAGCGTGAACTCTTTCAGGTTCGCCTGATAGTACCCTTCGATGTCCGTCACGCTGACTTCGGCGGTCTTGGGGCGAAATTCGCGCTGGACGAGGTCGAACAACATGAGTTGTTCGCGGACACGCTCGCGGACATCACCCTCCGAAATGCCCGCCGCTCGCCGCGACGCGAGGTAGGTCTCGCGCGACATGGCTCCCGCCATCCGGTCGATCTCGCGTTCGACGGCGGCGTCGCTCACAATGACGAAGTTTTGCGCTTCTTCGAGAAACAGTTGTTGTTGGATCAACAGTTGAAGGATGCGGCGTTGTTCCGACACATCGACTAGGGGAAGGTCGCGCCAACGGAGTTCCTGACGCACGGCGCTCAATGTGACCGCCTCGCCGTTCACGGTCGCAGCGATGTAATCGACCAACTCGCCGTCGGTTGCGGAGGGGGTCTGAAAGGCGTTTTGTGAGGAAACGGTCGTCGTCAACAACGCCGCGAAGCACGCCGCCGCACACGTCCGTATGATTGTTGATTTTGCGCTCACCGACCCGCTTTCCACCGATAGTCCACCGTCACTTGAACGTCGTTCCGCGCGCCGGACGCCAGCCAGCGACGCGCCGGGCTCACCCGCACGCGCAAACCGCCGATCCCGACGGAACCGTACATGGACAGCGCGTAAGGTTCGACGCCATTCCCCCAACTCGGATCGCCGTCCATTATCGCGCGGACGCCGATGTTCCACGCGCGTTTCGGCGACCAGTTTACTTGCGCCGTCATCGTGTCCTGTCGCGGTTTTAGAGGCGCAAACCGTTGCGTCGCGCGCACAGTGGCGTCGAACGGACGCTCGGAATATCTCACCCATTGAACGGTTCGCCGTATCGCCGCGTTTGCGAGGGTCGCGTCGTCCTCGTCCCAGTATACCGACCCACCCCCGGATAGTTTACGGGTTATCGCCCCGCTAATCCAGACGCGCGCGTTTTGCGAGGTGATTTGCGTTGAAAGTTGTCGCTCCAAATTGATCCTGCCGCCGACGCGGAGGCGGTCGGACGCGCGGAGTGTGCCGCGCGCGTCGATGCCTTGTCGGTTGCGTCGGGCGGAACCGTGCGGGCTGTCGAACGCCGAACCGAGCGAAAACACGTTCAACGACAAATCGCCGCGTTTATTCGAGGCGTCGAATGACGCCAACCCTCCGAGCGCGTCCGCGTGGGCGAGTTCGCCGCGCCACTCCGCGCCGTCCAACGCGCCATCAGCGTCCAGACCGAATCGTATGTGCGGATCGGCTGAAATGCCCTCAAGGTCGAAAGGCGTCTGCGGCTGATATCGTTGCGCGACAACCGTTCCCCCCACATGAACATCGCCGACTGAGACGCGCGTTCTCGCCCCGAGCAACTCGTCCCGCAGCGCGTTTTCAACGGAACGGGCGCGTTCCAGCCCCGTCAATTCGGCGGGAAGCGTCGCGCGTTTTCCCATCCGCGAGGCGAAGACGAACCCGTCCCAATCGTTTTGCGCCCATCCGACGGCGACGCCTCTCTCCCGCGCGACGGTCGTGTCGTTGGGTCGAACGCCTTCGGGGTCCTTGCGCCGCCCCGTGTTCAACACGAGTCCGACGCCACTCCCGACGGAAAAGTCTCCGACAACAGCGTGGCGAAGGACGCTCTCGTTCACCCAATCCACGTACCCGCGAGTCAATCGGGTCGGTTCAAGTGGTCGGACGGCGTTCGACGCGGCGTTCCACGACCACGACGAGGCTCCGCCGGAGGTCTGCGCGAACCCAACCGTCAGATCGTCCGACGGGTGAAGTCGCGCGTACCCGCCGGAAGCGGACGGTTC
>JAQBWJ010000230.1 GCA_027625215.1 Candidatus Poribacteria bacterium | reverse complement strand
AAAGGCGTTGAGCACGCATGGAACGACAAGTGGCGAATGATGTTGTCGCGTGTCCGAACCTCTGATGCCGAAAGGCGTTGAGCACAAGTGGCGACGGGCGAGGAGATTCGGGAAATGAGGGAGTGTCCGAACCTCTGATGCCGAAAGGCGTTGAGCACAGGCGGCGAAGGCGACGGAGATCGAGCGACAGAAACGTGTCCGAACCTCTGATGCCGAAAGGCGTTGAGCACTTGCTCGTCGGTGCTGACGCGGGCGTAAATGGCAGCGTGTCCGAACCTCTGATGCCGAAAGGCGTTGAGCACGCGGGGAAGGGGGCGGTCGTATGCACCGGCTGGAAAGGGAGTGTCCGAACCTCTGATGCCGAAAGGCGTTGAGCACTACATGTGTTGGGGAACAAGCGTAAAGGAGTGGATGAGTGTCCGAACCTCTGATGCCGAAAGGCGTTGAGCACATGAGCGGTTCTATCCCGTCGTCGGGCGCAACGATTACGTCGGTGTCCGAACCTCTGATGCCGAAAGGCGTTGAGCACCAGGAACTGAAACAGGATGTCGCTCCGTCTCGCCCCCAGTGTCCGAACCTCTGATGCCGAAAGGCGTGGAGATATGTTTCTCGGCTCATGTTGCATCCGTGGGTCATCGGTGCCATTTTGGTGCCATCAAGCATCCAAAACCATCCCGAAATGGACTGAAACATCCTGAAGTCCGATTCGGTTCAAACCCGCGCCATTCCTAAACAGACCGAACCATCCTGAACCATACCGAAGCCTGGTCGCTAGAATCGCACTCTAGAGGTCAGGGGTTCGACTCCCCTCAACTCCACCATCTTTATAAACCCGCAGGGCACAAGGCTTTGCGGGTTTTGTGTTTTTGGTGACGGCGTACGTTCGGTTTTTGTGAGAAGATGCCGCGGGCGACTCGTTCTTGGAACTGTCCTATGACAGACTTGCGAGGGGGGTTTATTCCCCCGAAGAACGGAGTCCTCCTCCCATCGCCACAAAAGGAACTCCCACAAAATGAACCGACACATCTCTCTGACGCTTGTAATCGGCGTGGTTCTAACCCTCGTCGGGTGCGACGCGCGTCCCATGCCGAACGCGACGGCGATCTCGTTCCTGGAGTGGTACGTGTTCGCGCGCGATCTCCCCAAAGCGGCGGAACTCGCTGCCGGAGACGCCCGCGCGAAACTTCAAACGGAGATGAACGACGCCTCCAAGACGGCGGCGTCCTCTCGCGCCCCTGTCAGCCGCACGGAGACGGAAGCGACACGACTCGGCGACGCGCGTTATCGATACGCGTACGACGTGGAGTTTCGACCGAAAGGCGGCGAGACGACGACGGGGCGGTTCTCAATGGCGTTGGAACGGATCGACGGCGAATGGAAGGTGGTCGAGTTTGATCTCGTCGCGCCGGAAGACGCTTCCCTTTAACCGAACGAAAGCGTCTCCCGATTCGCCGAATGTACCGAGTGATGTTCAGGCGATTCGCAGATGAGGACGACGTTATCGCCGCGCCGCGCGAATCCGCTCCCGCAGATGACGGTATAACGCCGTCTGGCGCAGACGCGGGACACGTTCCTCCGCCGCGACCAGCGCGTTCTCGGCTTGCAGCAGCGTCGCGCCGTTGCCGGAGATCGCCGCCGCCCTCAACGCGTTCTCAACGGCGTATTCCGCGTTCAGCAGCGGGTCGGTCAACGGCTCGCCCCCAGTCAGTTCCGACAAGAGCGATTCCGCCGCGTTCCGGTCCTTCGTTTCGAGCGCGAGGTCGATGAGGAAACGGCGCGCGCGGGCGATCAACGCCTTCCCGAAATCGTCTGTCGCGGTGAACGTCGTCAGCATCTCCTCGACCCTCTCCCGCGCCTGAACGCGACGGTTCGACATCAACAAGAGTTCCGCCGACGTGAGCGCCAGCATCGCGTCCACGCCCGCTTCCGGTTCCACCCGCGACCGCAGCGCGCGAATCCGGTTCGACCACGTTTGCGCTTCGTCTCGACGGTTGCGCGCGACATGCGCGGTCAACGCGCCGACCTCGACGCCTAGCAGCAGCCGACTCCGCAAGTCCTGAGTGCCGCCAGACGACGTGGAACGCAACACCTGGTACGCGGTCGTCGCGTCGTCCAACGCCTGTTCGTACTCGTGTAGCGACAGCCGCAGGAACACCAGCGTCGAGTGGCATCGCATCAACCCGAACGGCGTGATCGCTTCGTCCCGACAGGCGGCGTCGAGCGCGTCCAACGCGCCGAACGTGTCGCCCGATTGGAGTCGCGCGTTCGCTTCCAACCAGCGCGTCGCGGTCAGCAGGTCGTAGTCGCGCCCCGCCGTCGCGTGCCGCCGCGCCTCCACGTACGAGGCGACCGCCTCCCGATAATTCCGCTGCGACTCCTCGCAGATTCCGATGTAAAGCGCGAGCCAAAGTCGCCATTTCGAGGAACCCGACGACGGACTCGACACGCGGCTCCGCGCCTCCCGCAAGCGGCTCAAGCAGCCGACAATGTCGCCCTGTCGGTACGTGTAGTAGCCGTCGAAGAAGGTTGCCCACGCCGTCGCCGCGTTTGGGAAGCGGTCCGGCGCGGACTGAATCTCGTGGATCAGCCCCTTTTGCAACGCGGCGCGTTCGGGTTGAAACGGAGGCGTTTCTTCGCCATGATAGGGCGTCTCCGTCGCGGGGTCGCAGTCTGCGGCGGTGAGGAGCGTCAGCAGCAGGGTCTCTTCGTCATCCTGCGCGGGACGAGACGACCGCGCCGTCACAGGGATGTACTCCGGCGCGCTCGGACTTTCATAGACCGCGCGTCGCTGTTCCGGTGTGAACGGTTGAGCGAGAAACCGTAGGAATCGGGGGTCGTCCTGAAAGTACGACGCGCACCGATTCAGGAACGGCGCGGACGGTCGGCGATGACCCGACTCCAAAAGGCTGATAAACTGTGGGCTGACGCTGAGGGCGGTCGCCAACTGTTGCATCGTCAGCCCGCGCGATAACCGTCGTTGCCGCAAGTACTCGGCAAAATCTTTCATGCTGCTCGCTGCTCCCTTAGCGTCTCACCGTTGCAAGACGCCTTAACTTGGTATCGACCTATTGTCGCAGAAAACCGTTGAAAATTGAAACAGTCGATGATTTTCGCAACAACATCCGATGACGTTTCATGGACATTGACGGATTATTCACAAGATGCGTGCCAAATGTACATGGTAAGAGTCGCGCGATAGGACTTCGCCGAAAGACGGACGCTATAAAACGAGACACCGCGAGTTATTCTGCAACGGCTGTGAGCCGATATGCGACGAGTCGCCGCACATTTCGACACGAACCCGAAATGTGAGTGGGGGTCGTCGGAAGTTTGTGGATGCGCCGAGATTCTTACGTCGCCTCCTGCGCGAGGCTCCTCAGAATGACACAGGGGTTGGTTGACCGCTCAGGAACTTACGACAACCGAACATAAGGAACTCAATCCAAGAAGATGACGACACTACCTCACTGGGACGTTTCCACCGTCTACCCGAACCTCGAAACCCCTCAATTCGCGGACGACATCGCGCGCATCATCGGCAAGATCGCCGCACTTGAACGGTTGTTCGATGAGCGCAATATCGGCGCAACGGGACAGGGTTCCGCAACCGATTTTGAACAGGTGTTGAACGCGATCATCGACGTGATCGAGCCGTTTCGCACGCTCGGCGCGTTCGTCTCGGCGTACGTTTCGACCGACTCGCGCAACGAAGTCGCCGCCGCGCGACAGAGCGAGTTTCGGCAGTACGCCGTGCGACTCTCCAAGTTGGACACGCGGCTGACGGCGTGGATTGGCGCGTCCGTCGTGGACGAGTGGTTGCGCGTCTCCGAGATGGCGCGGACGCACCGCTACATGCTCACGCGGACGCAGGAGGAAGCGCGGCATCTCATGTCGCCGGAGGAGGAGACGCTCGCGGCGGAACTCGGCGCGACGGGACATTCCGCGTGGCGCGAACTCTATTCTCGTTACACGTCGCAATTGACGGTCGCCGTTGAGACGGGCAGCGAGACGAAGAGCCTCCCGATGAGCGCGGTGCGGAATCTCGCGTACGACCCCGACACGTCCGTGCGGGAGAGCGCGTACAAGGCGGAACTCGCCGCGTGGGAGAAGGCGTCGGTGCCCATCGCCGCGTCGATGAACAGCATCAAGGGCGAAGTCGTCACCCTCTCGAAACGGCGCGGGTGGGAGTCGCCTCTGGACGCGGCGTTGTTCGGCAACGGGATCGACCGCGATTCGCTCGACGCGCTGATGGAAGCCGCGCGCGCCGCCTTCCCCGATTTCCGCCGTTACCTGAACGCGAAGGCGACCGCGCTCGGCAAAGACAAACTGCCGTTCTACGACATCTTCGCCCCTGTGGGAGAGGCGGTCACGTCTTGGGAGTACGACGAGGCGACGGCGTTCATCGCGGCGCAGTTTGGGACGTACTCGGAACCGATGAAGGCGTTGGCGGAGCGTTGTTTCCGCGAGAACTGGGTTGACGCCGAGCCGCGCGACGGCAAACGCGACGGCGCGTTCTGCATGAGGCTGCGTCCCGGCGAGTCGCGCATCCTGATGAACTACAAGCCGACCTTCAACGGCGTCAACACGCTCGCCCATGAGTTGGGACACGCCTACCACAACTGGACGCAACGCGACCGCACGCCCTTCCAACGCGAAAACCCGATGGTGCTCGCGGAGACGGCGAGCATCTTTTGTGAGGCGATTGTCGGCAGCGCGGCAATCGCCATCGCGCCGGAAAACGAGCAACTGCGTCAGTTGGATGTGATCTTGCAGTCGTCGTGTCAAACGACGGTCGATATCACGAGCCGTTTCTTGTTTGAGTCGAACCTGTTTGAGAAGCGTCCCGCGCGGGAGTTGTCCGTCGCGGAACTGAACGATCTGATGCGTCAGGCGCAACTTGAGACGTACGGCGACGGGCTCGACCCGGAACTGCTTCACCCCTACATGTGGGCGGCGAAACCGCACTATTACGGCTCGAACTTCTACAACTATCCCTATATGTACGGGCGACAATTCGCGCTGGGGCTGTATGCGACCTATCAGGGCGGCGAGGACGGGTTTGTCGAAAAGTACGACGACCTGCTCTCGCGGACGGGCATGGCGAGTCCGGCGGAGTTGGCGCAAGAGTTCGGGTTTGACGCGCGGGACACGGCGTTTTGGGGGCGAAGTTTCGACGTGATTCGGGCGGATATCGACCGATTTGTCGCGTTGGCGGAGGG
>JAQBWJ010000229.1 GCA_027625215.1 Candidatus Poribacteria bacterium | reverse complement strand
CCAAGACGCCGCAACGACCCACCAATACACGGGCGTCGCCCCGACCGTCGCGCTCCACATCCCTTGGGACAAAGTAAGCGACTGGGCTGGCTTCAAGCAGTACGCCGACGAACTCGGCATCGGCATCGGCGCAATCAACCCGAACGTCTTTCAAGATCAACAATACAAACTCGGCTCGTTCTGCAACCCCGACGCGAAGGTGCGTCAAGCCGCCATCGACCACTTCCTCGAATGCACCGAGATCATGCGGATCACTGGGTCGGACCTGTTGAGCGTGTGGCTCGCCGATGGGACGAACTATCCGGGTCAAGACGACTTCCGCAAGCGCAAGGCGCGACTCCTCGAAGGTCTCCGCGCGGCGTACGACGATCTGCCGCAAGGCTCGCGGATGCTGGTCGAGTACAAGTTTTTCGAGCCCGCGTTCTACCACACGGACATCCCCGACTGGGGCACGTCACTGATGCTGTGTCAAGAACTCGGTGAGCAGGCGCAGGTGTTGATCGACACGGGACATCACCCGCAGGGCACGAACGTCGAGATGATCGTCGCGTGGTTGCTGGACGCGGAACGGCTCGGCGGCTTCCACTTCAACTGCCGCAAGTACGCCGACGACGACCTCACGACGGGTTCGATCAACCCACAGGAACTGTTCCTCATCTTCACCGAGCTCGTGCGCGAGGAACGCAACCCCGATTCGACGGCGAACATCGCCTACATGATCGACCAGTCGCACAACGTCAAGCCCAAGATCGAGGCGATGATTCAGTCGATCTGCAACATTCAACGGGCGTACGCTCAGGCGTTGATCGTCAACCGCGAAACGCTCTCGGCGGCGCAGGATGCGTGCGACATCGTCGCGGCGGAACAGGTGATGCTACAAGCGATGAACACCGACGTTGAGCCGTTGCTGCGGACGATTCGCCTTGAACTCGGGATTGACCCCGATCCGTTGGCAGCGTTCCGCGCGAGCGGCTATCTTGAGAAGAAGGCGGAAGAGCGCAAACACGGTCCTCGTACGGGTTGGGGATCGTGAAGTTGATAGACGTCCCTCTCCCTTGACGGGAGAGGGATTGAGAGTGAGGGTGGCGAGATACCTGAATCTTCTATGGACTCGGAGTTTTCATGCCGCATTCAGCCGACATCCGCATCCTCGACGTTTCATACGACTTTGAGACGCACCAGTACCGCACGCCGTTGAAGTTCGGCGGGGTGCCGACGGACCGCTGCGTGCTGTTCAACGCGCGGGTGCGCGTTCAGACACGCGATGGCAAGGAGGCGGAGGGATTTGGGTCGATGCCGTTGGGCAACGCTTGGGCGTTCCCGCCGCGATACGTCCCGTTCGATCAAAGCCTCGACGCGATGAAACGCCTCGCCGTCCTCGCCGCCGACAAGGCGCGGGAGTGCAATCTGACGGCGCATCCGTTGGATTTGTCGGAGGATTTGGAGCCTGAGTTCCTCTCCCTTGCCGCCGACCTGTCGAAGATGCTGAATCTGAGCATACCGATCCCCAAACTGTGTACGGTCGTCACGACGAGTCCGATTGACGCGGCGATCTGGGACGGTTTTGGAAAGGCGAACGGGGTCAATATCTACCAAGCGCTCGGCGAAGAGTGGGTCTCGCGCGACCTGTCGCACTACCTGAACGACCGTTTCAAAGGGAAATACCTCGACAGCGCCGTTTGGGAAACGCCTCAGGCGCGGATGCCGCTCTACCACCTGATCGGCGCACTCGACCCGCTGACGGATGGTGATATTCCGAAACGCCTCAACGACGAGCTGCCTGAGACGTTGCCGGAGTGGATTCACGCGGACGGGCTCACACACCTCAAGGTCAAACTGAACGGCAGCGATCTCGATTGGGACGCCGCGCGGTTTCTCGGTATCGAGAACGTGGTTGCGGAGGCGCAGGCAGAGCGCGGCGTGACGGAGTGGTTCTACTCCGCCGACTTCAATGAGACGTGTCAAAACGTCGAATACCTCTTGGAATGGCTCGCGCGCATCCGCGAGGGCAACCCACTGGCGTTCGAACGACTCGCCTACATCGAACAGCCGACCGACCGCGACCTGAAATCCCACCCCGAAAACAAGATGCACGAGGCGGCGAAAGTGCGCCCCGTCGTGATTGATGAGTCGTTGACCGACTTTGAAACGCTGCTGCTCGCGCAGGAACAGGGGTATACAGGCGTCGCGCTGAAGGCGTGCAAAGGGCAGTCGCAGGCGTTGTTGATGGGCGCGGCGGCTCAGGAGTACGGGATGTTTCTCGCCGTGCAGGACTTGACCTGTCCGGGGGCGTCGTTCCTCCATTCGGCGGGGTTGGCGGCGCGCGTCAAGACGATCACGGCGATTGAGGGCAACGGACGACAGTACTGCCCCGACGCGAACGACGGATGGCGCGAACAATATCCAAGTATCTTCGAGATCACGGACGGAACGGTCGGAACGAGCGTGTTGACGAAGCCCGGTATCGGTCACTAACACGGACACAATTAGAAGGACTCGCATGTCACTGAACGCCGTCAAACTCCGCGTAAAC
This sequence comes from Candidatus Poribacteria bacterium, assembly GCA_027625215.1. Lineage (GTDB taxonomy): Bacteria > Poribacteria > WGA-4E > JAQBWJ01. The sequence continues at coordinate 2,710 of JAQBWJ010000229.1, read as the reverse complement.
GACGCGCGATTCTACGTCCGCAACGTGCAGACGCGGATGCCGTTCCGCTACGGCGTCGCGTACCTCACCGGATACCCGATCCTGCACGTCCGCGTCTTCGCCGAGTTGGAAGACGGAACGCCCTGCGAAGGCGTCGCCGCCGACTGCCTTCCCCCAAAATGGTTCGACAAAGACCTCTCGAAAGACTACCGGGACAACATCAACGACCTCCTCGCCGTCACCTACGCGGCGCACGACGCCTATCTTGGCATGAACGGCGACGCGCGCTCACCTTTCGACCTGTTCAGAGAAGGTTACGACACCACGCTCGATTTCGCGGACTCGCAGGAGTTGAACCACTTGACAGGTTCCTTCGGCGCGTCGCTCTTTGAACGAGCCGTGATCGACGCGGTTGGCAACGGCACGGGACTTCCGTTCCACACGCTCGTGCGAGACAACCTGCTCGGCATCGACATGAGCGCGATTCACCCGGAACTGGGCGACACGCAACCGCGCGAGATCGTGCTCGAGTCGCCGCTGGATACGATGTGGGTTCGCCACACGGTTGGACTCGCCGATCCGATCATCGGCTCGGATGTCGGCGTTGGCGAGCGGTTGACGGACGGGTTGCCCCAAACTTTGTCCGAATACGTCGACCGACAGGGGTTGCGTTACTTCAAGGTGAAGGTCTCCGGCGAATCGGACGTGGACATCATGCGCCTCCAAGCGATTGCGGGCGTGCTGGACGCGCACATCGAGGAACCGTACTACGTCACGTTCGACGGCAACGAACAGTACAAGAGAATGGGCGACTTCCTCCTGCTGATCGAGGAGTTGTGGTCGCGTCCTGTGTTTAAGCGGTTTTGGGACAGCATCCTCTTCATCGAGCAGCCGTTGCAGCGCGATGTCGCGCTCGATGAGGACAACGCGGCGATGATTCGTCGGTTGTCCTCCGAAAAGGCGATGATCATCGACGAGTCGGACGGAGACTTGGACACGTTCAAGCGGGCGATTGCGTTGGGATATCGCGGGGTGAGCTCCAAGAACTGCAAGGGCGTCTACAAGTCGCTGATGAACCTCGCGTTGGCAAAACTGTATACGTCGCACGCGGCGAACGGCGAGCAATACTTCATGTCGGGCGAAGACTTGGCGAACGCCGCTATCGTCCCGCTGCATCAGGACTTGGCAACGTTGGCGACGTGGGGGATCAACCACGTTGAGCGCAACGGACACCACTATCTGCGTGGTTTGGCGCACCTCTCCGATGAGGAACAGTCCGCCTGTTTACAGATCCACGCCAACCTATACACCGTGCGCGACGAACTCCCTCAGTTGCGCGTCGAGGACGGGCGCATCCAAATCGGCTCCCTACAAACGCCGGGGTACGCGCTCGGCGTACCGATCGATTACGACAGCATGATCGCGCTGGACGACTGGACGTTTGAGTCGTTGGGCGTGTAGGGAACGCGCGAACTCGCCGTCGGATCGAGGGTCTTCGGCGACCGATTGCGGGATATCATATCGGGAAGACGCGCGATTCAACGATTTGGAGATCCGTCATGTCGACCCCGACGCGAGAAGCGATACGAAAACTGGTCGATGAACTCCCCGACAGCGAATTGGCTGCCGCTCAGGAGGCGCTCCAACGTCTGTTCGATCACTATGATCGGCGCGAATCCGATATCCGAAATCGGGAGCGGTACGAAGAGGACCTCTTGGAATCGGGGTTGCTGGTAAGCGTGCCGCCACCATTGGACGAGGAAACGAGACGTCGTTTTCATACCCACCGACCGATCACCGTCAAAGGGACACCGCTTTCCGAACGGATCATCGAAGAGAGGCGTTGAGGTTGGCGGATTTCATGATCGACAGCAGCGCTCTCGTGAAAAACTATGTGAGCGAACGCGGCTCCCATGTGGTCAAATCTCTTTTCGCAAACGAACACGGACACGTGTTCTATGCGGCGCACATCACGATTGTGGAAGTTGTTGCGGCGATTTATCGCTGCGCCCGTCGGGGGGATGTGAGTCCTCACGAGGCATCCGAGTTGACTCAAGCGTTTCGCGCCGATGTACCCAACCATCTGCGACTCGATCGGCTTTGGGATGCCGTCGTTGAACGAGCGGTTGATTTGGCGATGAAACACGTGCTGCGAGGATACGACGCCGTACAACTCTCCATTGCTCTCATCTTGAATGAGCGACTTGTCGCGCAGAAATAGGACCAGATCATCCTTGTTTCTTCGGATGCGGAACTGAATACGGCGGCAATATCGGAAGGTCTTTTCGTAAACGATCCCAATAAGGAGACCGAATACCGATGAATCAGCGGATCACGCGGTGGATGCAAGGGCTGGGCGTTGTGCCGTTCTCGCTCGTCGCCGTGTCCATCGCGTTCACGACGTATTTCTGCATGTATGCGTTCCGCAAGCCTCGGACTGCCGGGACGTTCGAGGGCGAGCTCGACTGGTTCGGCGGGTTCGGCTTAAAAACGGCGTTGATGCTGGGACAGACCATCGGCTATGCCACCTCGAAGTTCATGGGGATCAAATTCGTTACGGAGATGCCGCGCGGTCAACGGGCGATTGCGTTGGTACTGCTGATCGGACTCGCGGAACTGGCGTTGTTGGCGTTCGGCATCCTGCCGGGTCCTTGGAAGATCGCGGCGATCTTTGTCAACGGGCTGCCGTTGGGGATGATCTGGGGGATCGTGTTCAGTTTCATGGAGGGAC
>JAQBWJ010000228.1 GCA_027625215.1 Candidatus Poribacteria bacterium | reverse complement strand
CGTTGACGGCGGCAGTCCGGTCCACCTGCCGCCGACCTCTCCTAAGCAGTTCTTTTTGAGGAGTGAGGAGTGAGGAGTGAGGAGTGAGAGCCAGACGCGCGGGATCGGTTTTGTCGTCTTGTTGCTCGTCAATAGCCTCTCGTTTTGCGCTTTTCACTGATCGCTCCTCAACTTCGCCGAACGGCGCGTTCGACGCAGTGTCGTCAGCATTCTACTGACTTCGTCCAAGAGTCCGCGCAACGTTTGAGTCTCCGATTCTGAGAACCAGCCTATCTGTTCGCAAAGTGTCAGCAACGTTTCCGTTTCCGCCAACGAACCGTGCGCGATAGACAAGAATTGAGCCGTTTCGTTGCCCGACTCCCGCGTCCAGCCTTCCGCAATGTTCGCTGGAACAGAAACGGCGGCGCGTGTCAGTTGAGAGCGCATCCCGTACGTCTCTTCCTTTGGAAGTCCCGGCGCAAGCCGATAGACTTCCATCGCCGCCTTCATCGCCTTCTGCCAGACGATTGTCTCCCTATAGTGCATCAGGCGGACCTATCGGGAAGAAATGAATGAATTGAGGTGAGAAACATGGTGGATGCTGGCTAACGATTTCCACCTCATTTGCCACTTCTCGATGGCGAGATACGGTAGGTTAATTTTCCCACCTCCGCCTCACTCCTCACTCCTCTTTTCTCACTTCTCACGAAGGAATAAGCGGGATCCAATCGCCGAACAGGAACTGCAACCGCCCGATCAGGATCGTCATGCGCGACAGCACCATGTTGCCGAAGACCGCCCCGAACCCGATCATCAAAAACACGACGCCGATGCGCGACACGCCGTTCATCACCGGGTTTCGTTGAAACGTCATCATGAAGTAGAACAGCACCGCCACCGTGCCGACGAGGATGATGAGCGCGTTCACGACGCCCCAGAAGCCCGCCGCGTCGTTGAAGACGGACACGGTGTCGAGCATCTGCGGGTAGATACGCGCCTGGATCGCCGCCGGGAGCGCTTGTCCCGCCGCGTAGCCGACCGCAATCGCGCTCGGTATCCGCGCCAGCCATCCGATCTTGGGAACGAACGGCGCGAGGAACAACAACGCCAACAGCGTGAACAGCAGCGTCCAAACGAACGAGGCGGTGTCCTTCGGTTCGAGGAGCGCGCTCCATACGTACGGCTTGAACACCTGGAAGTACATCACGAGAACGGAGTACGCCGTCGCAATCCCGACGAGGATGTGCTCCGCCGCCCGATAGACCGGGTTCTCACGATAGAGAAAACTGAAGATCGCCAACGTCAGCAGCGCGGCGACCCATGTTCCGACGATGGTCATGGTGTCGGTCATATCTGCGCTCCTTTGCGGCGAGACAACCAGTACCCGACGTTCGCCAGCGCGATAAACGCAAGGATCAGCAGGTGCGCCAGAAACTGGACGCTCATCTTCTCGCTCGCGTCCGGCTTCAGACCCGCGTTCGGGTAGGCGTCGCGGACGAGCCGCTCATAGTCCGACGCGCCGCGCGTGCTTCGCAGCATCCCGAACACCTGTCCGCTGCCTAGAAACGGATAGATGCCCGTCGCAATCGCGCCCGTCGCGCCGATGCCAACCTTCACGCCAGACCGCGCGTTCGCGTAGTCGATCCAGTTCTCATAGTTCTTGCTGCCCGACATCGACACGATCAGCGCGATGTCCTTGTAGGATTCAAGTCCCGCCATCACGGGCAGTTCCGCCGTCGGACTGTCTGTCCCGTCGATGGCGACCGTTGCGAACGCGGACGCAATCGACGTGTTCATCTGATCGACGGCGGCGACCATGTCCGGTTGGAACCCAAGAAAGGCGTAATCCGTCCCGTTCATCTTCGAGTGCGCGGCGGCGACTTCCTTCACAATCGTCCCGGCGTTCGACAGCCCTTGTTGATCGAAGCAGAAAGCGAGCACCCGCAGATCGCGCGCGAAGGCGTGATGCAACGCCGCTCTCGACATCGCGTCGAGTTCGTCCTTGCTGGCGGGGGGATAGTCGAGCCCGATCATCACCGCGCCTCCCGTCGGGACGCGCTCAATCGTGTCGAACAGCGACTTCGATTCCGCGCTCGTCGCCATCGGGATCACCGGTTTCAGTGCGATCCCCAACAGCACGACCGCCGCGAGGACGAGGAAGATGATCCGACGGTCGATGTTCATTAAGCGTTCCATCGTCATTACCCCCGTCCCGCAAAGCCGCGTTCGATGCCGAGCAGGATTCGCACCGACTGCGCGATCGTGCCCAACGCGACGCCCAAGATCACCCCGCGACCCATCGCCAGCGCGGGAACGTTCAACAGCCACGATTCACCCGGCATTCCGGGACCCGGCATCGGCAGCACCGCGTTGCCGAGCATCACGATGACGGCGGCGATGAGCAGCAGCGTCGCGTCCAACGTGCGCGCTCGAAACGCTCGGTACGCCGCCGACGCGATGAAGAACGCCAAAAACGCGAACACCGCCTGCTGCATCGGCTCGAACCAGTAGGTGACGATCCACTTCAACCATGTGCCTCCGGGCGGGCGCTGGTTCTCGGCGAACCCGACGATCAGCGTCACGGCGAACGCGAGGACGGTCAGCGCGGAGTAGATCGTGTTGGAATCGCGCCGCAGGATGCGTCGCCCATGCAGTTGGATGAGGCTCACCGCCGACGGAATGACGGCGAACGCCATGAAGACGAACAGCCCCACGTTGACCCGCCCGCCGTAAGCGTCTTTCAGTTTCGGCGAAAAGACCGAAAGCGTCGTCAACACGAGGAGCGCGCTTGCGAGAAACAACGGAATGCGAGATTTCATCGACGGGTTAACCTCCCAATACCTGACGGATCGCCGCGACGTTCGCCAGTTCCAGCACGACGCCGATCAGGATGACCGCCCCGATCAGGATGCGCCCGAAATCGACCCCGCGCAGACTTCCCAACAGGATCGTGTCCTGCGAGATCGCCGCGCCCGCCGCGTACAGTTCTTCGCCGATCAGCGTGTAGTCGGAGGTCGTCACGAAGAAGGGGAGTTGCGTGTCCTTGTCGGTGCCGGAGATGACGAGCGCGCCGCAGTGGTTCGCCGTTTCCGCCAGCACGAGCGATTCCGCGCCGAACTGCCCTTGCAGGAAGACCGTCGCGGGGTGTTCGCGTTCCATCACGCCGTTGACGCCCGCAACGTAGGCGAACTGTTCGCGGGAGATGAAGTACACGTCGTCGGATTGGTATTGATCGTGGCGTCCGGCGGCGCGATAGGCGTCTTCGACCGTTTCGCGGCAGATGCTCGTCACAATCGTGTCGCCGCACGGGACGATGAGACGCGCCCCCGTTTCGGCGCACTTCTCGGCGACAAGGCGCAGCAGACTCAACGCGGCGATGGTGCCCGTCGCGGTGATGCCCGCGAAGCCCGGCACGAACACGACCGCCTTGCCCATCTCGACGGCTCTGCCGATGGCGTCGTCCGACGCTTCGATGCCCGGTATGTGCCGCGCGCCGATCTTCGCGCCCGTCTTCGCCATCAACACTCCGGCGGCGACGACGACGCTCATCAACAGCATCCCGGCGATCACCCAGCCCTGTCCCGGCGCAAGCCACACGGAAGGAGGACTACTTTGCGCCGACGCCAACAGCGGCGCGGCGACCCATAGAGACGTTGGTATCATTACGCGACGCAAGTGCGTCATCATCTCGCTCCTAACCCTTGTCTGAAGGGCAAGAAAGGACGTTTCCCTCTTATACCGGCGAGCAGACTACCACACTCCGGGCGTCGGCGTCACGTATTGCTATTTTGGCGTGAGAGCGTGTTCGAGAAGCGCAGTCTTGCCCTCGGCGAGAAGTGAGAAATGGAGGAGTGAGGGAGTGAGCGCCGGAAATCACGTACGCGCGTTGTATCGGCACGATGGAGAACGGTCGTGGCGGCTTGGCGTGGACATCGAAATGGATAAAGTCGACATTAGGACATGTGGGAAAACCCCTTCCCAAAGAACCTTGAAGATTTTATTGTGCTACGAGCCGCGAAACTTCATTCTTGAATTCGGCATGCTCATCACGGAGGGAAAAGGGCATCTCGGTATGCGATTCCCCCATTCGAGTGTCCCAACTCAACCGATGAGACCACTTCGCCGGATTGATGGAGCAACGAACTTGCCCGACTCAACATCGAACGCTATAGTCTCCCGCATCGCCCCGCTTGAAACTCGAGAATCAAAAACCAAAATGAGGAGGAGGCGATGGCATTCGTTAAAAAGGGCGAACGAGACGCAAAACCCGATTGGGTCGCGTTGAGCAACTGGGGCATCTTCGGCTGCGACAAAGCCTCCGCGCCCTCCGACCTACACTTCCACGACTGCGACGAATACTGGCTCATCATTCAAGGCAAAGCGGTCGTCCGCTGCGACGACGAAGACCAAGTGATGGAAGTCGGCGACCTGCTCTGCGCCAAAATGGGCGAACAACATCAGATCGTCGAAGTCCTCTCCGACGAACCGTTTCGCGGCGTGTACTTGGAAGGTCCGATGCGCGGTAAAATGCGCGGCGGGCATCTGCACGCGGGCAAACATCCGCTGCCGACGGCGGATGAGATCGCCGCGACCTAAGCGGCGTCCGCGCTCGTTCTCGAACAACTGAATCAAATAGGATAAGGGAGGTGTCTCATGCGTTTTGCGCGAATTTCCATCCTCGCCGTCATCGGATTGGCGATCATGTTCTCCGCGACGGCGGACGTGACGATCTCCGACATCGAAGTGACCAGCGGCAGGGAGTACAAGGTCGGCGGAGTCGTCGCGGAAGCCGCGCTGTACTACATCGACCGCGCGTACGGGTTCGGACCGCTGCCGGAAGACCCCGACGACAAGACGCTCGCTGAAGACATCGCACGCGCCGTTTTCATCATGACGGCGAACGACGACAAGGCGAGTCTTGGCGACGGCTTCCTGAAATTCACCGTGAAAACCAACAGCGGCGGCTTTAGGGTGTGGGTGCTCCGCGACAGTCGCGGCGACGCGGCGAAAGCGGGGAAGGCGCCTCAATGGTTGACGGACGCCTTCGACTCCACCGAGATTCAGTTCACGACGCCCGGCGACGCCAACATGGGCGCGTTCGTGATCTACAAAGGCAAAGAGGTCTTGGAGACGGGCTCGCAAGTCGTTCTCGGCGGAAATACCGACCCGCCCGCCGCCGGACAAGGTTCCAGTTACGTCCCGCTTGTCACGGAGGAGCAGGGGTTGTCCGTCGAGCCGATGGGCAAGGCGGCGGTGACGTGGGG
>JAQBWJ010000227.1 GCA_027625215.1 Candidatus Poribacteria bacterium | reverse complement strand
TCCACTGATACAGTCCCGCCGACGCCAACTCTCCGCGCGCGAGTTCCTGTAAAATCGCTTTCTGCTCATTCGAGAGCGCGTCGTACGGCGAATCGCCCATGCCCGCCTCGATTTGCAGCGCGCGGCGGAACGTCGTCAGATCGAAGCGCAGTTCGACGGCTGCCGGAGAACCGAACGTCTCCTCGCCCGCCGACACTTGGTACGCGCCCGAACTTCCCAACGCGGGCAACGCCGTCACCGATGCCTGTCCGGTCGGCAACGCGCCCAACGTCGTCACTTCGACTACGCGCGCCGTCGGGAGCGCGCCGTTCGGCAGGTCGATCCGCAACCCGTTGTCCAGCGACCGCAGCGATCCGCCGTTGTTCGGCACCAACGTTTGCGCGATGTGGATGAGCCGCCCTGTCGAAAGGTTGTTTGTGAAACGGGTTTCGCGCGTCTCGTCCCGCGTTGCGACGGTGGAAGGGTCGATCCACGCATACAGGAGGTATCGTCCCGGCTCCAGCGTGAGGGGGATGACCGCCTTCGCCGACCAAGTGGTGCTCAGGGGTGTGTCCGAGCGACGGAGCCGAGATGATGGGTCGGGATTTTCGCCGAGCGGATCGCCCCGCGTCCAGTCCGACGGCAGCACCGTCGCCGCGCCGAGCAGTTCCGCGTCGGCGTCCGGTTCGTCGTTGCGGTCGAGATCGGGGTTGCCGAGATAGAGGTTCAGTTTGAGCGGAATGTCGGTTTTCGCGTCGCGGTTCGTGTTCTCGACTTGAACGACGACTCGCCAGCCGTCGGTCGGATCGTAGGCGTAGTCGATCAGCGGTCGTCGGTCCTGTTCGCCGACCTGAATTCGCCAGTCGGGGAGCGGGTTCGGGGTGAGTCGGAAGGTGGTCGTCTCGACCTTGTTGCCGTCGCCGTCGATGACGCGGATGAGGTACTCGAACGACTCGCCGATTTCCGGCTCCGGGATCGTCGCTTGCAGCGAATACCATCCCGCGCCGCGCGACGTATCGCGGACGAGCGGCGACACCTGCCACGTCTGTTGCGAGCCGTCGTACCATTCCAACTCGACGGACGCGATCTGAAGGTCGTCCGTCACCTGCGCCGACACCGCGAGGTTCGATCCGACAACGCGCACGTCGAGGTCCTCAACGACCGGCTCCGACACGGCGAAGGTCGATCCGCCCACCGCGAGAGACTCGCGCGTCTGCGCGAACAGTTCCACCTGAGCGCGTCCCGAACGCGCCGTTGCGGGCACATCCAACGAAATCTCGTTGTACCGTCCGTTCGTGATCGGCGCCTCCGCCAATTGCGCGATAACGGCACCCGTCGTCCGATGAATGAACTGCGCCGTGACGAACACCGTCCCCGTGAAGTCCGTGACGGGCGTGAACTCTTTGCGGTCTTCGGCGCGGATGTACTCGCTATGAAGGACACTTCCGCCCGCAATCCGAAGCGTGCCGCCCGGCTCAACGGAGCGGTTCACCACTTCGGGGCGAAACTCCAAGTCGGCGATCTGCAAGTTCGACGCGGGGTCGCCGAACAGCGAATACTGCTGCATCACTTCGAGGTGCGACAGCCCCTGATCGACCATCAGCCGCGTCTTCGTGTTGAACGCGATCTCGCCGAACGAGCGCACCTTCCGTTGAAAGATGTCGTCGAAAATGATGCGGTTGAGCGCGTCGTTGCCGGAGCCGAACGTCAGTCGCGTCGCGGCGATCATCCCGATGATGCCCGTCTCCGGCAGCCGCAGCAGCACTTCGGACATGGCGGGGTCGGCGGGCGCGTCGAAGAAGCCGTTGTTGCAACTCAGCACGAACATCAGCGGAAACCGCCCGTCGGACGGCTGCAACGTGCGGATGCCCGGGTTGTCGAAGATGATCTCGTGCGCCCACACGAGCCGTCCGCCGTGTCCCGCGTACTGGGCGATCACCGCGCCGCGACTGAGCGAGTCCACGATGCGTTCGCGCGCGATGGCGGCGGGTTTTCGCCCGCGATAGTCGTCCGGGTTCGCGCTCACATCCTCGATGATGTCTTCGAGAAAGATGCGGTTCGTCTGATAGCCGAGCAGCGTGTGGTTCTGGCTGATCTCGTTCAGGCTTTGCTTGAAGATGAAGTCGCCGGAGTTCGTCGTGTCGTCGTCCGCGACGGAGATGATCTGCCGACGCCAACTGCCGTTGGGCGGGGCGCGGTCGTACGCGATGATCTTCTCGACAACGGCGCGCGCCTGATCTTCCGTCTCAACGGGGAGCCGCCCGACGAACAGGTCGGGGATCGGGTCGATGCCGCTGATGGTCGAATACCAATGGTCGGAGGCGGACTGCCCGTACAGCGTCCAAACGTAATGCGTCGGGATGTTGCCCATGAACTCCGGCGGTTCAGGGTAGAGGACTTTATCCGCCTGAAAGAAGTCCGTCGTCCCGTCGCCCAGAATGACGACGTGAGAGATCGCAGGAGCCTGCCAGTTCACGAAGGCGTGCGTCAAAAACGCCTTGATCGCCTTGTCGCTCTGCATCCCATGCCCGAACTCGTCGTAAATGTCGAACACATCGACCGCTTCCGCGCGGAAACCGCCGCCTTGCGGATCGCGTCGCCAGTCCGCGAGTCGCTGCGCCGCTTCCGCAAATCGCGGGTGGTAGATGACGATCCAGTCCGCCGCGTTGTTGGGGCTTTTCAAGTCGGAGGGGCGGTCGTACTCGATGCGATAAGGCGTCTTCACCCCGCGCGACGAGACGGCGACGTACTTCGCGTCGCGCGTATCGGGCATTTGGATGCGTGTCGTGTAGAGCGCGGCAGGTGTCGATATCCGCTCGCCGAGCGACGTTTGGATGGCGTGAAGTCGGTCGCGCGTTTGAGGCGTCAACGGGACGCGCGAAATCTCCGGGTTGCGAAACCGCGTCGTGAAGCCCGTGTCGTCGTGCTCGTAGACCGCCACGTCGTCGCCGACGAATTCGCCGATGCTGTATTCGAGCGTGCGACGGCGTCTCACTTCGAGGGTCGTGTTCGGGAAGGGCGGCGTCGCAAAAAAAAGCTCGTCGCCGACCGCCTTGAACAGCCGCGTATACTCCATCGAGAACGAGTTGACGTAGAAGTGGTAATGGTACTGGTCGGTATTCGGCTCGTCGTTCGTGTCGAGGCGAGACAGCCGGATCGTGTTCATCCCCTTTGCCGCGTCGATCAGGTCGGACGGCGCGAGCGAACGTCCGACGGTCGCCTCGTCCTGCCGATTCAACGTGCGCCGCGCCACCTTCACCCCGTTGAACGAGACTTGAAAATCGTGGACGACGGGCGACCCGCCGACCATGTTTAAGTCGATGCGCGCGAGGTCGAACGATTGCGCCGTGTCGTACAACGGGAACTGATACTCGGCTTCCGCCTTGTCGATGCCGTTCTGGACACCGAACCAAAACCAGTGGTCGCGGGCTTCGTACCAGCCGTGCGGGTCGTCGGGCGAAATCTCTTCTGGGGGAACGTGCTGCAACAGCAGGAAGTTCTTGTTTTCCTCGAAGTACAGTTTGGAGCGGAACGTCGGCACGAGCGTTGACAACGAATCGCGCGGCGCGCCTTCAGCCTCCGCGACGCGAAGTCCCGGTCGCAGCCCTATTTCCAACCGATAGACGCTGAACTGCGAGTACACCGTCGTCGGGCGCGCGGCGAGGAACTCGACGTAATCGGTTTCATCGAACCGACGGTCTTTCTCGCCGGAGACGTAAATCGGCAGTTCCTTGCCCTCGAACGTGACGCGGAGGTGCTGGGGGTTGATTTGGTCAAGCGTGACCCCGGCATCGACAAGATAATCCCGCACGGCGCGTCCGTCGATGCGGTAGACGCCCTTCTTGTTGATGTACAGTTTGAGCGCGGCGACCGTATGCGCCTCAGGTTGTTGCGACGGCGCGGACATGGTCGCAGACGGGGCTGCCTGCCACGCGCTCGATACGTTGTCGTTGACGAGTTCGCGCGCGAAGAACTCCGTGAAGGCGGCGGACTCGCGCGTCTTCGACCCGAACGAGCGGGACGGCGCGGCGTTCCCCCCAACGAAATCGACCCGCACCGTCACTTTGGCGAACGCGCGAAGTCTCCCCGACGACGGTTGATACTGCACCGGACGCACTTCCACCTGCGCGACGCGGCGGTGTCGGATCATCGCGGTTCCTGTGACGGCGGCGATGTCGGCGGGATAGAACGCGGTCTGTCGGTAGTAAGTCGGGTCGGCGTGAAATATCGGTTCCGCGCGTTGAATCCCGTTCGGCTCGTAGACAACTTTCGCGTCCGGGTTCGGGACAACGCGGTGAGAGCCGAGATCGCGCGAGGATGCGATTGTCGCGCGGGCGACGATCTGCGCCCCATCCGGCACGCCGATCATCATGCGGTAGACGGGCAACTCCGGCGCGCCGACCTCGCCGGACGGCTCTGCCTTGTCGAGGTGGACGCGGACGTTCCCGGCGGGGTCGTTCAGTTGTTCGACGGTTGGGCTTGGGGAAAGGAGGTCCGCCGTCAGTCCGGTCGCGTCGGATGAGAGGATGCGGAAACGGGTGGTGTCGATCCGTTCGAGCGTCGTCGCGGGGGCGGACGAGCCTGACCCCGAAGAGCCAACCAACGCCCCGAACGCGGTCGCCGCCGCCAAACAGAACGCCACGACCGCCAACTTGGAAATGTCGCGCATGTCGCCGAAATCTCCCGTTCACACCAAATTCGACCCCGACGGAACAGCCGTCCTTCAGCCGGAGCGAGACAAGGATAACTCATAATAGCGGATGCGGGGCGACCGATTCGCCCCATACGGCGCGATCTGTCGGAACCCAAGCGATTGATACAGCGCGTTCGCCGCCGTCATCACATCGAGCGTGTCGAGCCGAATGGCGCGATAGCCGAGTTCCGCCGCCTCGCGCACCGCCGCTGCCGCGAGTTCACGACCGACCCCATGCCCGCGATGCGTCGGCGAGACGTACAGTCGTCGCATCTCGCAAACGCCGTCTTCCAGTCGTCGGATGGCGACGCACCCGGCTACGGCGTCGTCGCGCAACGCGACCAACAGCCGTCCCGACGGCGGCGCGAACTCGCCCGGCAGCGCGTTCACTTCCGCCTCGAAGTTCTCAACGCAGTACACGAAGCCGTCGAGTCGTTTCGAGTCTTCCGCGTACTCCCAAAACAGGCGGCGGACTTCCTCAAGGTAAGGCGACTCATCGACGCGCGCGATCATCACGTTTGTCGGACTCCCCCCGTTCGGCAGAACCCCCCCCAACACGCCGCACCACCCCGCCGATTCA
>JAQBWJ010000226.1 GCA_027625215.1 Candidatus Poribacteria bacterium | reverse complement strand
GGATGTGGCTCGGTTCATTCTGCTGAACGTCGCGGACGAGTCGCTGCAAACGACGCTCCGTGGAAACCTGATGAACCTAACGCTGGACTACCACGACTACGACTGGTCGCTCAATTCAGCAAAATGAAGGAAATCTCTTTGACCGGCGGTAAGCGCGGTGTTACGATTTCGAGGCTTGATTCGCGGTTGAGAAGTCGTCCTATGTTGTGGGGAGATAGTCGTGTCGATGGATAGTAACGGGGTTCTTGACGCCGTCATCGAACGGTATAACGAGTTTGGGTCGGTCGTCGTCAGTCCGGGCGAAAACGTGTTCTTATACCGTCGACTCGCCGACGCGCATGATAAAGGTCTAGTCGCAATCATTAATGAGATGAACGACGTAATCGGGTATTTGAACCGAGAGGTTGCGGAGGAAGTCGTCATCCCTGCGCTGAAAGAGGGAGTGCGGTTCCAATGCACCGTCTCAGGCGAGCCGCAAGGCGATACCGTTCCCATCATCGTGCAACAGATCGCGCAGTCCGAAGTGACGGCGATCCTCGCGCGACGCGGAATGAGGAGAGGGTCGGACGGCGCGCCTCCGTTGGCGGGCGTGTTCGACGACAACACGCTGATGGCGGATGAAGACGACGAGGATGAGGACGATATCGACTTCGAGGAAGATTTCGACGACGAGGACGACTCGGAAACGGAAGAAGAGGGCGACGCTGCGGCGCCTGCTGATGACGCCGTTCAAGAAGACGAAGACGACTAACGGTCGCCCGGTTGCTGAATCGGATAACGGACATGTATGCGCCACGCCTCGCGTTGAATTGCCCATCTGCGGAGTATCCGAGGCGTCATCATGTGAACTGAGTTCTCTCCCTCTTGAACGCCGCCTTTCTCCAACCGCGCGATCCGTGTATGATCGATCGTGGTTTTTGTCATAGATCGACGCGCGGGTGGAGAGCCCATGAACGTATTAATTACTGGTGGCGCGGGACATGTCGCCACAATTCTGCGACCCTATCTGGAAGCGGAACACAACTGCACTTACTTCGATGTGAAGCCTGTGAAGGGGGCGGAAGCCCAGACGATCATTGGTGATATCACGGATGCGGATGCCGTTTCGCGCGCCATTAAGGGTTGCGGCGCGGTGATCCAGTTGGTGATGGCTCCCTTGCGAACGCCGAACTATGACGAACTCGCGTACGACATTCACGTCAAGTCGATGCATCTCGTGTTGAAGGCGGCGGTGGAACACGGCGTTTATCGCGTCATCTATGCAAGTTCGATGTCCGTTTACAAAAATTGCGGCGGGTACTTCCACGAAACGGAAGACGAAACTCCAACCGAAGATGACATCTACGGTTTCACCAAACGGTTGGGCGAGGACGTTTGCCGCGTATACACGCTGTCCCAGCCTGAACTGTCCGTCCTCGCGATTCGAATGGTGCTTCCGCAATCGGCGGAACGATGGGCGGAGCTCAAGGCGAGCGGGAAAACCACCAACTTCATGACCGCTCCCGGCGATTTGGGTCGGCTCTATCTCGCCGGACTCGCGCTGACGAATCATCGCGGCTTCGACGCGGTCCACGCCTGCACCGATTTCGACCGGGAACATCTCAATCTAGCGAAAGCGAAGAGATTGCTTGGGTGGGAACCTCGCGGGGAGTAGCCAATGGACCCGTTTGTCGAATCGACCGACCTTTTTGGTAACTCGGAAGCGCTGCGGAATCGACTTGATCAGGACGGTTATTTGTTCTTCAAATCGCTGTTGCCAACGAGTCCCGTCCAACGCGCCTATCTCGATATCCTACAAACACTCGATTCTCGCGGACTCCTCGACCCGTCCGAACCGTTCGAAAGCGGCATCTTCAAAGGCGGCGAACCGCCCGCCCGCGACAGTCTCCTCGACCTTCACCGCGACATCAACCGCATCGACTCGTTCGAGGCGTTAGCGAGCCAGCCGAATGTGTTGTCCGTCGTCGGTTCGTTGATCGACGGCGAGGTGCTCGTCCATACGCGGATAATCTGTCGCGTGAAGTACCCGAACGACCCATACGACGCCGTTTCGCCGCATCAGGACTTCTGGTACGTGAAGGGCTCGCATGAGACGGTTACGTGTTGGATGCCGCTCATGCCGATGGACGAAACTACAGGTGGACTCGCAATCGCGCGCGGATCACATCGATTGGGCGTGTTGGAACACGAGACGGGCGAAGCGTCGCGTTTCGCAGGCGCGGCGGTCAATTCGGACTTGCTGGAATGGCATCGCAGCGACTTCGAGGTCGGGGACGCCTTTTTGTTCTCAAGTCTGACGATACATCAAGGCTTGCTGAACCGCTCCCGCCGAATCCGTCTATCGGTGGACTACCGATACCAAGAAGCGGGCACAACGATTGAACCGTCCCACCTGAAACGACACTTCGAGACGTAGCATGGCATTCAACCCCCGCGTCAATTACGACACCATCGCGCACCTCTACGACGGCGACCGTTATCGTGTAAAGGCGGTTGACCCCGACCTACAATCGTTCGTGAAAGAACGACTCGAGGCGATTGACGCGCTCGATATCGCGTGCGGAACGGGAAACCAAATGGTGGCGAACCGACGCGCGTTTCCGTCGATGCGATGCGTCGGGCTCGACCGTTTCGCGGGGATGTTGCGATACGGTATCGAGAAAGACACCGATGTTGGTTGGGTTCAAGGCGATGGGGCGACGCTCCCATTCACCGATGATTCGTTCGACTACGTTTCCAACCAATACGCCTTTCACCATGTCGGGGACAAGATTGGAATGCTCACCGAAGTCCGCCGTGTCTTGCGTTTAGACGGACGCTTCGTGATGCTGAACCTCGTGCCGGAGCGTTCTGCAAACTGGTTGATGTATCGCTACTTTCCCGGCGTGTATCAACGAGACTTAGCCGACTTCATGACACTTGACATGTTGGAATCCGAAACGCGGCGCGCCGGATTTGAAAATGTACGGATTGATGTGTTGATCGGGCAGTCAGAAGACCGATTGCGAACTTTCGCGCAAGACGCTCGCCGACGGGTCACGTCTCAACTGATTGTCGCATCGGATGAGGAGTACGCTGCTGGAATCCGCCGCATCGACCACGATTTGAATGAAATTGGCGACGGCAACGATACCGTGCCGTCCACGATCTGTCTGATGAAACTGATCGCCGAACGATGACGGGTTACGAACGCGACGCGCGTCGTTCTCGCCATTTCCTCAACAACAGAAACGCCATCGGCTCCTTGTCTTCCTTCTCCAAAGATCCGCTCAACACCCGCGCCTTGCGCCAATAGTCGAGGTATGGCACGGCGTCTGCGATGGGGGTCGTTTTCTCGGTGAACGTCTTCGGACAGCACGTCACGTTGTTGTTTCCGTTGTGCAGCGGCACGCCCCACGCCCGACAGATCAATGGGCGTTGATCGTATACGGAACAGACCCCTCCAATGAGGAACGGACAAGGCGCTTCCAGTCGATTGAAAAGCGAACTCGCGGGCGCTCCATTCGGATCGCGCATGATCGTATCGGCATCGAACCCCCGCGATTTCAGGTAGGAGACCGATACGGTCGCGCGGGTCAATACGTCGTCGCGCAACGATTTGGGGAATGACTCCAGCGCATCCAACATTGGTTCGATTTCGACCACGCCGATAGGCAGGATCGACGCGACATGACAACAATCGTGGCAGTTCGGCGGACATCCGACGTAACCGGGCAATTTCCTAGCGCGCGCCACGTCCGCGTCGATCTTGTCAAGCAACGGCAGATATCGCGCCATCGCCGCGTCGCGTTTTGAACTGCTCCGTTGAGGTGTCATCATTGTCGGATTCATGTCCAGTTTATACGCCGTTTGGCGCGCGTTGAAAAGGCGAATTTCCACCCGTTTCGCGTTGACAACCTTTGGAGCCGATGATACACTACTCCTCACAAGTTGCGGGCGTAGCTCAGTGGTAGAGCACAACCTTGCCAAGGTTGGGGTCGAGGGTTCAAATCTCTTCGCCCGCTCCATTTTACCGCGACGGTTTGAAGATTTTGGGCGACGTAGCCAAGTGGTAAGGCGGGGGTCTGCAAAACCCCTATTCGGCGGTTCGATTCCGCCCGTCGCCTCCATCTTAACCGACGCAGTTCAGACATCGTTTCGGATGGCGTGGACATCACGCAACCGACAGGCGCGGGCGGTTAGCTCAGTTGGTTAGAGTGCTTGCTTGACATGCAAGAGGTCAGTGGTTCAAATCCACTACCGCCCACCACTTAACCTCTTTTTCGGCGTACCTCATTGGGCGGCGCGAACGCCGTCGAAAGGATTGTGTGGAGAACAAAGGCAACCACGTGTTCTATAAAGAGGTACGGTCGATTCGGGAGAGCCTTTGACGGCTCTTTTTTGTTTTCGTTCACCATGTCCCGACACGTCAGACACCACCCCAAAGGGAACGGACGCATGGACTCGATCAACGTCACCCTTCCTGACGGCTCCGTCAAGGAAGTCCCGAAAGGCATCACCGCGATCCAATTCGCGGAACATATCGGCGAACGGCTTGCGAAAGCGGTCGTGACGGTCGAAATCAACGGTGCGCTCAAAGACCTGACGACGACGTTGACACAAGATGCCACGGTGACGTTCCACACGTTCGACTCCGACAAAGGCAAGGAAGTCTATCGCCATACGACGGCGCACGTCCTTGCTCAAGCGGTGCAACGCCTTCGCCCTGAGGCAAAAGTGACGATTGGTCCTCCCATTGAAGACGGCTTCTACTACGACTTCGACACAGAACCGTTTCGCCCCGAAGACCTTGAAGCCATCCAGAAAGAGATGGAGAAGATCGTCAAAGAAGATCACTCGACTCATCGCAGCGAAGTGAGCCGCGATGAAGCGTACGAGCTCTTCAAAGAGATGGGCGAACCGTACAAACTCGAGCTGCTCGACGCGATTCCTGCGGGCGAAGTTGTTTCGCTGTACAAACAGGGCGAATTTACCGATCTCTGCCGCGGACCGCATCTGCCGACAACCTCGCGCATCAAGGCGATCAAACTGCTCAGCACGGGTGGAGCCTATTGGCGCGGCGACGAACGCAACAAGCAGTTGCAGCGCATCTACGGCACGTCGTTCGAGAAACCGGCGCAACTTGAAGCGCACCTCAAGAACCTCGAAGAGGCGGAGCGGCGCGATCATCGTCGGGTCGGCAAGCAACTTGATCTGTACAGCACGCACCAGGATTTGGGTGGCGGGCTCGTGCTCTGGCATCCGAAGGGCGCGTTGGTG
>JAQBWJ010000225.1 GCA_027625215.1 Candidatus Poribacteria bacterium | reverse complement strand
GTTCCCCATGACGCGCCCACGCGCGACATCAAGCGCCTCTCGCAGCGTCGGGACGATCTGCCCCCGAAACGCCTCGCCGCGATGCGCCCCCGCGTCCAGTCGCCGCACATCCTCAAACGTCAGATCGGAAACGCGCCCGGAGCCGTTCGTCGTCTCGTCCACCGTGTCGTTGTGAACGAGGACGATCTTGCCGTCGCGGGTGAACTGCACGTCGATCTCAAACATATCGACACCGAGCGCGATGGCGGACTCAAAGCCCGCCAGCGTGTTTTCGGGAGCCTCCGCCGCGTTACCGCGATGCCCCACGACAATCGGTCGAGATGCCCGTGTCAAACTCTTGAAGCCCTCGTCAGTGGGAAAAACATGATCGATAATCCCGCCCATTATAGCACGCATCCGTAGCCGGACGTATGCCCCTCCTCACAAACGAAACCCCTCGCCCCGACCAACGGAATCAGCCGGGAGAGGGGAGGATCGTTCGTGAACGTCGTCGAAAGCGTCAGTCGATCACGCCGACTGTGCCTGCAACTCCAAGATATACGCCTCGTCGATCAGGTTCGACGGGTTGTTCGGGATCGAATGCGGCTCCGGGAACTCCTGCAGCAGTTTCCGGTACTCCTCAATCGCTTTCGGCAGGTTGCTCTGTTTCTCGTAGATCGACCCGATCTGGTACTGCGCGTTGCGTCGAATGTCGTAGATCGACCGTTGGGTCGTCTCCGCGCTTTCGAGCGGAATCTGTTGGTCTACGATGACGCGGAACGCCTCAATCGCCTTATCCGGCTGTTCCAACCCCTGCAAGTACAGTTGCGCGATGAACACCTGCGCTGCGGGCGTGTTCTTGCTGTTGGGATATTTCTGTTTCGCCGCGTCGAGCGCGTCGATTGCCGCTTGCCACTTCTCCTGCCGCTGCAACGCCCAACCGATTTGGAACGCCGCTTCCTGCGCCGAGTCCGATTCCGGGTAGAGTTCCATCGTCAGTCGGTACGCCGCCACCGAATCGTCGTATTTGCGCTCGTGAAAGTACGTCTGCCCGATGTTGTACTGCGCCGCCGGAGCGAATTCGGGGTCGGCGTAGTCCACCAAGTTCTGGAATCGCGTGCGCGCCGCCGCGAACTCCTGCTTTTCGTAGTAGACCATCGCTTCATAGAAACGCGGCGCGGCAAGGCTCTCCGACGCGGGGAACCGCTCCGGGATCGCCGCCAACTCCACCAACGCCGCGTCGTACTTCCCTCGATTCATCTGGCAGATCGCGTGGTTCAGCATCACCTTTTCGAGCAGCGCACTCGTCGGGTAGTTTGCGATGAACTCGCCGAACAGCACGAGCGCGCGGTCGTACTCGCCCCGTTGGAACAGCGCGACGCCAATCGCGTTCAACGATTCGGGCGCGTACTCGCTGTCCGGGTAGCGCGCCAACAGTTTGCGGTAGAGCGCGAACGCGGTGTCGGGTTGGTCTTGAATATCGACGCGCGCCGCAATCGCAAAGAGCGCGTCGTCGGCGTAGGGGCTGTCCGGGTAGCCGTCGAACACGCCGCGATAGAGCGCGAGCACCTTCTCCCACCGTTCGGGGTCGGTCCCGTCGGCGGGCGGCGAGTCCGTTCGCACGGCGAGGTCGTACAGTTCCGCCGACGCTTTGTAGTAGTCCGTGTAGTCCGTCTTACCCGATCCGCCGCTCTCCGTCATTCGCCCGACAAAGAACGCGAACACGATCAACACGAGCGACAGTACCGGCATCCACCGATTCATCGACAACTCTCCCATCCAATCATCATACGATACATGAAGGCATCCAACCCGGTACGACCCCCAAAGACCCACCTCGCACCATGAGGAATAATCTCGACCCGACTCATTGACGCGAGAGCGCGTCGACGCCGAGTCACCCGATCAAGGGGTTCGAGATTCTTCCGGCAGAAGCCTCAGGAATGACACGGGGTGAATCAACGGTTGTGCTATGCCACCAAACTCTTGAGAACGCCAAGCGTGATCTCCGCCGCCGACTGCACTTGCTCGCGCGACACGTCATGGTGCGTCACGAACCGAATCATCTGCGGTCCGTACAGCGTCACCAAAACACCCTTCTCTTTTAGCAGTTCCGCGACCTCTTCCGCCCCGACGCTCAGGTTATCCGTCCGAACAACGACGATATTCGTCGGCGCCTTGTCCGGTTCCAACTCGAGCGCGTCCAGTTCGCTCAACCGTTCGACCAGCAGCCGGGCGTTCGCGTGATCGTCACGCAACCGCGCGGGCATCTCGGTCAGCGCGATCAACCCCGCTGCCGCGATCACCCCCGACTGCCGCATCGCTCCGCCGAGCCGTCGGCGCACTCGTCTCGCCTCCACGATAAATCTTTCTGATCCAGCAAGAATCGAGCCGACAGGCGCACCCAACCCCTTCGACAAACAGAACTGCACCGTGTCCACCTGGTCGGCGATCTCCTTCACGCTCACCCCAAGCGCAATCGCCGCGTTGAATATCCGCGCGCCGTCCATGTGCAGCGGGACTCCCGCCTCAAGCGTAACCTCGTGCACCGCCTTGATCTGGTCGGGTGGAATGACGGTCCCGCCGCGTCGATTGTGCGTGTTCTCAAGGCAAACCAATCCCATCGGCGGGTACGCCCGCGTGTTGCGACCGACATACGACTGCACGAAATCGGGCGACGGGCATCCGTTTTCGGACTCCCACAGTCCCGGAGTCAACCCCGCGAACGCCGCGACCCCGCCCTGCTCGTAGACGTAGATGTGACACTCCTTGTCCATCAGCGCGATGTCGCCCGGCTTGCCGTGCACCAGCAGGGCGACGAGGTTGCCCATCGTCCCGCTTGGGATGTACATCGCCGACTCTTTGCCCATGATCTCGGCGGCGCGGGTTTCGAGTTCGGTGACGGTTGGGTCTTCGCCGTAAATGTCGTCGCCGACGACCGCGTTCGCCATCGCTTCGCGCATTTGGGGGGTCGGTCGCGTCATCGTGTCGCTACGCAGATCAATGATGCTCATTTCGGTTTCGTCGCCTCGCTGTTTTGATCGGGCGGATGGTATGGGGGAGGTTCGATCTTGCGCGCGCTATTCTGCCCTAAAATCGTTGGCGCGTCATTCAACTCCGCATGAAGAAAAATGCAAAAAGGGAGGGCTCGGCATGACCGCGCGCCTCCCTCTATTCATATCTCGACACTCGCAAACGCCACCGCTCTCATGTCGTGAGAGCCATCATCACTGTTCGCCCGCGATCTGCGCGAAGTGGTGACGCAGGGCATCCGCGCGACGCTGCGCCGCCGCCGCGAGATGATGGTCGGGGAAGTTCGCCGAGATTTCCTCGAACTCGCCGATCAACTCTTCCGTGAGGTTGTGCTCCGCCTTCGCCTCGATGCGGTAGTACGACGCCTTCACCCGACTGTCCTCGTCGTACGCGGCGTCCTTCACGACAGCGGTGAACTGTTTGATCGCTTCTTCGTACTCGCCCCGATGAAAGGCAAATTTGCCCGTTGCGTAGGGCGTCGTCGGCAGTTCGAGCTCTTCAGCGACGAGATCGCCCGGCGGCAACGGCGGCAGATCGAACGGGTCGCCGATGATATCTCGAGGGGGGTCGTCGTCCACTACAAACTCGTTGTCTTCGGTCATTACAAAATCCCTTTTCCGTCGTCGTCATCAACCCTGATTCGAAAAGAAGTTCCTCATCGCGCCCTGTTGCCGGACGGCTCCGCCGATTCCGATCACCCACAGCCCCGTTAAGTATAGCCAATGTGTGGGCGATTGAAGGAAGTACGTCCGCGTGACGCTCAGATTCAGCAGCGGCTCCCAAATGGGTGGATCGTCCCGCAGCAGCCTCGCCAGCGGAAGCAGCGCGAGTCCGGCGGCGAGATAACTCACCGCGCCCGACCGCCACGTCGACGCGAGAACGCTCCACGCGAGCGCGCTCCCCGCCGCCCAAAGGATCAATCGCGCCGCGTCCGACCAGCCCTCGTGCCAACTGAGGCGAGGCGTCGCAAACACCCAAACGGGAAACGCCAGCGCGACGAACCCGATCCCACCCAAACACCGCGCGACCCACTCTTGACGCATCGGCAACGGCGCGCCAGCCCAATCGACATGCCAGACCGTCGGCACAACCCCCGCCAGCGCGAGGTACGCGCCCGTCGGCACGCGAGACGCCTCCTTGACGATCAACGAATCGGCGAGCGCGATCAGCGCGTACGCGGTCAACGCGACGAACCACGCCGCCCACCATCGCGGCAACGCCCATACGCGGCGCACGAGAAGTCGGGTCGGGACGGTCGTAGGGCGCATCCATCTTCTCCAACTCACTGGAAGGGGAGTATATCAGGCGGCGGTGGGCGATTTCAACCTTCGCCGCTTGCGTGGGAAGTAGTGAGAAAAGAGGAGTGAGATGTGAGATCGCAGATTCCCACGCGGGGTTCACTCGGAATCATCCCAACGGCGCGGACGCCAACTATAACAGACGAATGGCGCATTCCGCGCTCATTTCTCACTCCTCTTTTCACACTCCTCGACTCAGACCCCTCCGTCTTGCAGCCTCGTCGCGCAACCACGTATGATACGGACTCGGAAACGCGCCCTTCTCCCTTCCTTCCGTGTCACATCGTCAGGAAGAGCGCGCCGCAACGGAAAGGCTCACGATGAAGTTGTTGCAGTATTATCTTCCCGATTTGGGAAAACGTGTCGGGGTGCTTACTCGCGAGGGCTCCGTCATCGATATCACGACGGACGAAGCGCCGAGCGTTTTAGCCTTATTGGAACTCGCCGCGTCCGAGCGCGTCAGTTTGAATATCCTCGCGGCGGAGATGCAGGAACGCTCCGGGCAAGACCGTCCCGCAGCCGCCCCGTGGGAAGAACGAAACGAGTTGAAGTACGAAACGCTCGACGCGCCGCCGAGCGAGGACACGCCGCACCTGCTGCTGCCGTTGGACGCGCCCGAAGTGTGGGGCTGCGGCGTCACCTATAAACGCAGTTCCGACATGCGCGACGACGACGCGACAACGAACATCTATTCCCGCGTCTACGAGGCGGACCGACCAGAGATTTTCTTTAAGGGAACGACGCGCCACTGCGTCGGACAGAACCAGCCTATCGGCATCCGCCGCGACTCGAAACTGACCGCGACCGAGCCGGAACTCGCCTTCGTGATAGACTCGGCGGGCGACATCATCGGCTACACGCTCTGCAACGACGTGTCGGCGTGGGATATCGAACGCGACAACCCGCTCTATCTTCCCCAGTCGAAGGTATACGACGGCTGCTGCGCGTTGGGTCCGATCTTT
>JAQBWJ010000224.1 GCA_027625215.1 Candidatus Poribacteria bacterium | reverse complement strand
ACCCTCACCCCTAACCCCTCTCCCGTTAAGGGAGAGGGGAACCGAATCTTACCCAGCCCAACGATTTATGATGCGCTGGACGCCGTGATTGAGAGGATTGGTTATGCCTGCGTTGAGTCGGGACGAGATCGAGTTTTTTGATGAGAACGGGTACGTCGTGGTGCGGAACGCCGTGCCGATACCATTGTGCGACGCCGTTGTGGACGCGATCTGGGAGTTCTTGGGGATGGATCGGGACGATCCCGACGACTGGTACCGGGAGCCGCATCAACCCGGAGCGGGGATGGTTCACATGCACCAGCATCCGACGATGTGGGAGACTCGGCAATCGCCGCGCGCGCATGAGGCGTTCAGCCAGATTTGGAAGACGGAACACCTGTGGGTGTCGATGGACCGCGTCAACATGAAGCCGCCGCAGCGTCCCGATAAGGAGGCGTGGAACCATCCCGGCTTTCTCCACTGGGACGCGAACGTGAAGGAACTGCCGTTGAAATCCGGCACGCAGGGGGTGCTCGCGCTGACGGATACCGCGCCGGAACAGGGCGCGTTTCAGTGCGCGCCGGGCGTTCACAAGATGCTGCTGCGCGAGGAAAACCCCGTCGCGCCGGACTTGAAGGAAGTTGAGGTGATTCAGGTTCCCGCCAACGCGGGCGACCTGATCATTTGGAACAGGGCGACACCTCACGGGAATGGACCGAACACATCGGACAAGCCGCGACTGGCGCAGTACATCAATATGTATCCCGCCGGAGATCACAACGAGGAAGCGCGTGAACGGTACGTCGGCTATTGGTGGGACCGAGAACCCGCCGGGTGGCCCGGCGATAAGCGGCGGATCGAGCAGGAGCATGGGGTGACGGGAAAACTGTCGCCATTGGGTCGGAGGCTTGTCGGGTTGGATCGGTGGAGCGACGGGGAGCGGTTGAAGGGGTGGGAGCACGTTTAAGGGCGCGCTGCCCGTCGTCTTAAAGGTGTCGGAGGGGGGGGGTCGTAGAGATCGTCACGTCGGCGACAGGAATCGCCTCCTCACGATGACAGGTGGTAAGTTAGACGCCAGCGGTTCCACAGTCCTCGTCACTCGACCGATCTCCATGCGCGTGGGTGAGGGAAACCTTCCCTTGCAAGGGGAAGGGATTGGCTTATCCACCCTCAAACGTTCTCTTCGGGCTCGAACCGATTGGCGGGTTGTCCGTCTCGACATTTCACACCGCACGTAATAACATTGAGTGCGAGTTGAGATTAGGCGCGACGTGATCGTCGCACCGCGACGAACGGAGAGAACCACCAGTGATTACCGTCCGAACGCCCTTCCGCGTCCCGCTTGGCGGCGGCGGCACCGATCTACCCTCCTATTACAAAAATCACGGAGGGTTCATCTTCAGCGTCGCCATCGACAAGTATATGTTCCACTGCCTCAATCAGCCGGTGGTCGATGACCTTGTGCGGTTGAAGTATACGAAGTCCGAAGTGGTTGAGCACATCGACGAACTGGAACACGACCTTGCCGCCGCGTGTCTGCGACGCGCCGGGATTGAAAAAGGTATCGAGATCGTCTCGATGGCGGACGTTCCGGCGGGGACGGGGATGGGGTCGTCGGGGGCGTATACGGTGGGGTTGTTGCAAGGGTTGCATACGCTGAACCGCGATTTCATCGGACTGCAAGACCTCGCCGAAGAAGCGTGCGACATTGAGATCAACGAACTTGGGCATCCGTGCGGGAAGCAGGACCAATACCTTGCGGCGTTCGGCGGTTTCGTGGTGCTCGATATCGCCAAAGACGGCGTCGTGACGGTGCGGCGACCGAACATCTCGTTCGATACGCTGCGCCAGTTCGAGCAACACGTTTCGATCTTCTACACGGGCATCTCGAGGAGCGCGGGCGATATCCTTTCGGCGCAGAATACGGCGACGAAACGGGACGAATCGAAAGTCGTGGATAGTCTGCATCGGTTGAAGGAGATCGGGCATCAGGTATTGGAAGCGTTCGAGCGCGGCGATTTGGCGGCGTTCGGGCGGCTGATGGATACACACTGGCAGACGAAGAAGCAACTGTCCGGCAAGATTTCAAGCGGACGGATCGATCAACTGTATGAACTCGGCAAGCAGAACGGCGCGCTCGGCGGCAAGATCATGGGCGCGGGCGGCGGCGGGTTCCTGCTGTTTTACTGCGAAGACGATCCGACGCACTTACGCAAGGTAATGGCGGACGAGGGGTTGCGGGAGATGTATTTCCGCGTTGACCTCGAAGGCACGAAGATATTGACAAACTTCCTCAGTCACCGGGCGGAAACGACGCTGTCATGAGCGAGGCAGACACGCAACCGCGTCCAACGGTATTGATCACGGGGGTCGCCGGGTTTATCGGCTCCAACCTTGCCGATAGGCTGTTGAGCGAGGGGTATACCGTTGTCGGGTTGGACAACCTTGAGTATGGCGTTGAGGAGCAGATACCCGATGGTGTGACGCTGCATCGGGGCGATATCCGATCCAAAGAGATTTACGCGCTGTTTGAGGGTGTCGATACCGTTTTCCATCTTGCCGCGAAAAACTGTATTTCGGACTGTCAGGACGACCCGGTTGAAACCGCCGACATCAACGTGACGGGGACGGTAAACGTCTTCGAGGCGTGCCGTCGCGCGGGCGTGCGGAAGACGATTTACGCGGAGTCCGCCGCCGTGTATGAAGGTATCGAGACGATGCCGACGCCGGAGCATGAAGTCGCGCCGCAAAGTTTTTACGGGGTTAGCAAACTCGCGTCGATGGAGTTTGCGAAGGCGTATGAGCGGTTTCACGGGATGAAGATGACGGCGTTGCGATACTTCGGGGTGTATGGGCCTCGGCAGGATTATCGGCGGTCAATCCCGCCCGTCATGTCGGCGTTCATCATCAAACTGCTGCGCGGAGAACGCCCGACGATCTACGGATCGGGGGCGAAGAAGCGGGATTTCATCTATGTGGACGACGTGAACGACTTCCATCTGCTGGCGATGAAAGACGACCGACCGAACGGGCAGGTGTATAACTTGGGGTATGGACGACCGTACTCGGTCGGGGAACTGTTCGACGAAATTGAGGCGATACTCCAAACGGGGATTACGCCGGAACATAAACCGGACTTACCGGGCGAGGCGCTCGTTACCCACGCGGATATCACGGCGGCGCGTTCGTTGGGATGGGAGCCGAAAGTATCGCTCGAAGAAGGTTTGCGGCGGTCGATTGAGTATATCCGAAAGCATGTGATTGAGGCGCAGGCGTGAAGGCGATCATTCTGGCGGCAGGCAAAGGGACGCGGCTCGGCGCGATCACGGAGGAGATGCCGAAGCCGATGCTTCCGGTGAAAGGTCGCCCCGTCATCTCGTATCATCTTGAAAACTGTCGGCGGAACGGGGTCACGGATGTGGCGATCAACCTGCATCATGTGCCGGAGAAACTGACGTCATACGTTGGCGACGGGAGCGCGTTCGGCGTCAACGTGACGTATCGGCATGAGACGGAACTGCTCGGCACGGCAGGAACGGTTCGCAACTTCGCGGATTGGCTCGACGGAGAGAGGTTTTTTGTGATCTACGGCGACAATTTCACCGACTTCAATTTGACCGATCTGTATACGTTTCACCTGGCGTCGAACGCTGATGTATCCATTGCGCTTGGATGGAAAGAGGACGTGTCGCAGAGCGGGATCGTCGTGTTGGACGAAGTCGGGCGCGTTTTGAAGTTCATCGAGAAACCAAAGACGCCGGAGGAGCAGGTATCGCACCTCGTGAACGGAGGCATCTACGTCTGCGAGCCGGATATATTGGAATGGATACCCGAAGGCGTGTCGGACTTTGGCAGACAAATCTTCCCAACGATGCTGGAGGACGGAGCGCGGCTATACGCCAAGCACATGGACGGCGTGTTGGAAGGGATCGACACGATCCAGATGCTGCGTCATGTCGAAGATACCTACGGGACTGAGAAGGCGAAGTCATGAGCAAGCCGGTCATCGGCGTCGTGGGATTGTGGCATTTAGGATGCGTCATCGCGGCGTCTTGGGCGTCGTTGGGGCATCGGGTTGTTGGCGTCGACTTCGACGCAGCGCGGGCGGATTCGCTGGCGAAGGGGAAGCCGCCGCTGTTCGAGCCGAACCTGGAAGAGACGGTTCGGGAGCACTTGGACAACGGGCGACTGTCGTTTTCGTCGGAAGCGTTGGCGCTTAGCGAGTGCGATGTGGTGTTTTTGACGTATGACACGCCTGTACGGGAAGACGACACGAGCGATACGTCCATCCTGTTTGAGTCTATCGAGACGTTTCGCGGGACGATGAAGCACGGGGCGATCTTGATCGTCAGTTCGCAGACGCCTGTGGGGACGTGTCGGGAGTTGCGAACGGCGTTGAAAGCCGCGTCGGAATCGTTGGAGATTGCGTATTCGCCGGAGAATTTGCGGTTGGGCGATGCAATCAACTGTTACCTCAACCCAGGATACGTCGTCGTCGGGACGCCGGACTCGCGTATTGACGACACGTTGCAGGAGTTGTTTTCGGCGGTGACAGACGACGTGGTATTGATGTCGTTGGAGTCGTCGGAGGTCGTCAAGCACGGGATCAACTCGTTTTTGGCGACGAGCGTCACGTTTGCGAACCATCTGTCGGACATTTGCGAAGTCGCGGGCGCAGACATGCTCGCGGTCACGGCGGCGATGAAACGCGATCCGCGTATCGGGCAGAAGGCGTATCTGACGGCGGGGATCGGGTTTTCAGGCGGCACATTGGGGCGCGACTTGCAGGCGTTGGACGCGGTAAATCGGGCGCATGACGGTGAGGCAGCCTTCTTCAAGACGATTCACGACTTCAACCTGTCGAGGAAAGACGCCGTCGCGCGGCGGATACGCGAACTGCTCGGCGGGTCGTTGAAGGGAAAGGTCGTCGGTGTATGGGGGTTGACGTATAAGCCCGGCACGAGCACGCTGCGACGTAGCCTGCCGTTGGAGATCGTCGCGTTGCTGCGGGCGGATGGTATCGAGGTGAGGGCGTTCGACCCAAAAGCGGATTACGGCGAGTTGGCGAATACTCTGGACTTTTTGGTTGCGGAGTCCGCGATGGAAGCGTGCCGCGGAGCGGATTTGTTGGTGTTGTTGACGGAGTGGGATGATTTCAAGAGTGTCGATTGGGACGCGGTGAAGGCGGCGATGCGGTCGGCGGTGGTGTTTGATACGAAGAATCTTTGGAAGGACGCGCCGCCGGAGAGTTTGACGTATCACGGGTTGGGGCGTGGTTTGATTTGACGTTCGTGTTTCCG
>JAQBWJ010000223.1 GCA_027625215.1 Candidatus Poribacteria bacterium | reverse complement strand
CTGTTGCTCAACCTGCTGGATGATCCGTCGTCAGGCGCGCGCGCGTGGGAGTCCACCTCGAACCGCGACCGACGCATCGTGCAGATTCGATAAGCGCTCTTATTGGGTAGGATATTTGACCGTATGAACCGTTTCGGACTGATCCAATCGCTTGCCGCCGTTGCCGTGTCCGCCTCGTTGTTGGCGGGCTGCGGCGATTTGACCGAATACACCGCCCCCAATCTGAATATGACCGTCGTGCGACTCGACCCCGCCCTTGAAGGACGTTGGGGGACGACGGGCGTGGTGATCGAATCGGTATCAGGCGGCGCGTCGATCCAAAAAGGCGACTTGGTGACGCATCTCGTCACGCGCACCGAAGTCAACAGCGCCGACGCGCTCCAAGCGGCGTTGAAAAAGGCGATGGCTCCGCGCAAAGCGATTTGGCAAGTCCGTACTGCGGAACCGTCCGACGCGGCGGCGTTGTTGGAAATCGAACGGAACGGCGAGACGCTACACGTTGAGTTGGCGACGCGCGAGGCGAAGGACTGGAACGAACACGGCGCGACGTTCAACGGTACGACCGTTTCGGGTCTGCGAGATGGGTATGAAGACGTGCCCTCCGCGAGTCCCGCCGAAAACGCCGGGTTGATGATCGGCGACCGAATCGTCGCGGTCATCGATGAAAACGAAGTCCTTGACGTGAAGTCGTTCAAGAAATCGGCGGAAATGGCGTCCAGCGCGACAAACGTCTATGTCTACACGAACGAACTGAGCGGGATTCGGCTGGAAGCGATCCGCGCGGTCGGCGAGCTAGGTGGAAGCGATGCGACCGTCTTGGCGCGGTTGAAAGAGATCATGACGACCTCCCGCGACGCCGCGACGCGGCGCACCGTCGCCAAAGCCTTTGAAACGCTCGCGGCGCATCAGACGGACACCGATCTCCTACAGTTCGCGCTCGGTTCCCTCAACGAGGCGAACGAGCCTGACGTGGAAATCCGACGCAGCGCGGCGGCGATTGTCGAAACGCTCGTCGATACCCTTCCTACGGAATCTCTCGATGACGAGACGATGCGCTCGATTGCCGCCGCGATGCAGGACAGCGATCCGGGCGTTCACTTCAAGGCGGGCGTGATCGTCGGCAAGTTCGGAGATCGCGCGATCTCATTGCTGGTGGAGTCGTTGCAACCGACGAACACATTGCGGGTGCGCGACATCGCGGCAACGGCTCTCGGCGATATCGGTGGGACGCAGGCGCGTCAAGCGTTGATCGACGCGCTGCGCCAGACCGCCGACGTGCCGCTCCAACTGACGATGGCGACCGCGCTGTCTCGCATCGGCGATGCGCCTTCGTTGCAGGAACTCCGCGCGTTCCTAAGCCGGACGAGCGACTCCGGCGTGCAGGAGTTCGTGCGGCAGTTGTTGCAGACGGGTTCGGCGGCATAAAGTCTCAAAGTGGACTTGTCGTCGCGTTCTCTCGCGGAGGAGTCACCGCCGATAATGGGTCAATCTGACGCCCCCTCACCCGCCGCTGCGCCCTCACTCCCGACTCCCGACATTTCGAAGATGGGTCATAACCCCGCGAATTTCGCGTTTTGGATCGGGGACGAGCCGTGGGTTGCCGGATATTCGGTCTCCTATGCGATCAGTTTCTATGACTCCAAAACGCAAACGGAATCCGCCCGATCCGAGTGGTGGGGACCCAAATCCGATCCGAAGAAACTCTATGGCGGGTACGGTTTGATCAGGATACCCGTTGATCCGACCGGGCGAGCAACGGGGCGACGGATTTGGCGCAAGTTTGAAGGTCAACCCGAACGCATGATTCACGAAATCCCTGATAATCACACAACGAAATATCAGGACGATGTGTGTTGACGGGCGCGGATATCATCGGGCTTGAACCAATATCGCGCAGCCTTCTACGCCGCAACTCAGCCATTAGTAACGCACCGGAACGTCGCAAAGACGTACGGATACTGCGACTGAAACCAATTGCGGAAACTGCGCCGTGTCAACGCGATGTCTGTGGGCCACGCCGCGCCGAAGATCACGTAATGGTTGTTGTCGAAGAAATCCGCCGAGTAGCCGGGATACGTGCGGATGTACGGGTGGAAGCCGGGACGCTGCTCCCATATGGTCGTCGTCCACTCCCAACCGTTGCCGACCAACTCGTCGATCCCCCACGCGCTCGCGCCTTCGGGGAATGAACCAACGGGGACGGGCGCGTACTGTCGCCATCCGAAGTTGCCGTGTTCTCCGTTCGGTTTCGCGTCGCCCCAGGGGTAAGGACGGATGCCTCCGCCCGGTTCGACATAGGCGGCGCGGTTCAGTTCCGGCTCGGTGGGAAGGCGGACGCCCTTCCATTTGCAGTAGGCGCGCGCTTCCGCAAGGCTCACTTGAACGGGATATCCACCGACGGAATCAAGCGGCGCGACCTCGAACATCCCGCGATACTGCCACTCGCCCTCGTGATTCTCCCAATCTATCGGCTGCGTCAGACCGAGTTTCGTCCGCCACGCCCAATCTTCGAGCCGCCACCACTGAGGATCGCGATAGCCGCCCCCCTCGACAAACTCGCGGAACGAGGTGATCGTGACGGGGAGCGACTCGACGGTAAACGTTTCCACCTCATGCGATGACTTCGGGAACTCGTTGTCCCACCCGAACGCGATGTCGTCAAAATCCGCCCCGATGACCGCTTTCCCGCGTTCAACCGTCACACGCTCCGGCTTCGCCCCCGTGCCGACGGCGAGCTCCGGCGCGTTCGTCGGACGACGTTTCAATTTGTGGTCGAGCCGCTGAAACATGTACATCAACGTCTCGTGGTGCATCAGTTCATGTTCGATCACGACGCGGGCGATCCGTCCGTTTTTCGCCAACGGATCATCGCGTCCGTCGAGTTGATCCACCGATTTGAGTAAGCGGTCGCGCGCCTCGTCGCGGTAGGCGAGCACATCGTCAAGAGGGGGCCATTCGCGGATGGCGACCTGTTCCGCCGCCTGATTGTCTTTCGGGTCGATGCCGCGCTCGAACAGTTCATCATAGGTCGGGTGCAACGACCCGTTGCCCAGCACCCCGCTGACTTGGTTCCACGCAAACGCGGGCAGATGCCCAAGATAGAACAAAAACGGATGGCGCAGGTCGATGGGCTTCAAATGCCACGCGGTTTCGTCCAGCAGGTCGAACACGGCGTCCGACCGCTTCCACGCGGCTTTGAGGTCGGATTTCAACCCGTCAAGGTCGATGGTGATCGTCACGATGATTCCCTCCGAAAATGAATGAATGGCTCACCGACTGACATTCGGCGAACGGGACTGTTCGTCAAGGGGGTGGATAGGAGTTCCGCCCGTGTCGTCCCGCCTTATGCCACCACACTCCTACAAAACACGAATATCAACCTAAAGCGCGCGACTGAGATCAACCGTCGCGTTCGCCGCCAGCGGAGGATCGAGGTCCCGCAGGAACACGTTCGACTGCGCTGCCTTGTTCTCCACAAAGGGGCGAACTTGAAACAGCCAGACCCACCCGTTCAGCAAGCCGAGCTCCACGTCGAAAGGTCCGTCCGTCTCAATGCCGGGCGCGCCGGGCAGTTTTTGGCGAATCTCGCCGTCAATCGCGCGCAACGCCGCCAGATCGGACGTTGACAGGATCGGCTGATGAAAGGTTGTTGGCACGCGAGACGTGCCGCCGTCCTTCGAGAGAGCGGTGAAGATCGCGTCGCGCGAACTCGCCTGTAAGACGTTCGATCCGTCCGCCGCGAGCGCATAGGACTCGGTGGACTGCCCCGCGACCGCGCCGCCGACTCCCCGATTGAACGCAATCGTCGTGTCAAGCGGATTACCCGATGCGACCCCCGTCGTGATCATCACCCCCGATTTGTCGCCGTTGATGCTTTCCTGCAACAGCACGGAGGGGTAGACGTTCT
This sequence comes from Candidatus Poribacteria bacterium, assembly GCA_027625215.1. GTDB lineage: Bacteria > Poribacteria > WGA-4E > JAQBWJ01. Next base: position 1,381 of record JAQBWJ010000223.1, on the reverse strand, counting down.
CCGGGTTCAGCAGATACTTCTGCCGCCAGCGGTAACTCCGCTCGGTGTAGGGCGATGCCCACACATCTCGCACCGCCTGCAACAGTTTTTCGGCGTCGCGCACGTTCGGCACGGTCAGATTCAAACCCGCGCCGGTGAAGTCCTTGAGGTCTTCCATGTTCGTGTCGCTACGAACGAACACAGCGACCCGTCCGAATTCGCCACCGAACACCTCTTTGAACCGCGTCTTGAGGTCCGCAGAGAAGTCGGGGCGAAGCGTCATTTTCTTGATCGCGTCGCGCAACGTCGTCAACCGGGCGAGCACGTAGGCGTCTATCTCCGCGTCCGATTTGCCCGCCTTGCGGTCTGCCGTTGCCTTCGTGAAGGTCGCCTGGAGGAATGCCCAGTACGTTCCATCCGAACCGGGCATCGGTTGATCAAGGTGTTGGCGGAAGATGCCGAAGGGGATCGCCAACCCCGACGAGACTCGGTTGGGAAACTGCGATTTCAACTGCCCCAAGTTCGCCGCCTTCGGACCCACCAACTTGCCGGAGTCCGTCGCGCGCAGGTCGGCGACGGAGATGACTTCCAACCTCTTCAGGTTGAGGTGGTCCGTCGGCACGGTGATGCGTTCCTCGTTTCGCTGCTGCGCGTCGATCAGTTTCATCTCGTCGGCGGACATTTCCGACGACGGTTTCATCACGACGCTCCCGCGCGGCGACACCGCGTAGAACACCGCCTTGCCGTTATGCGACACCAACTCGTTGATGCTCTCCGGCGACAACACCGCGTTCGGGATACCGAGATTCCGCGCCAACAACTGCACATGCGACACGGTGTTGCCCTCTGAGACGGTCATCAGTCCGGCGACCGGCTTCATGTCTTCGGGAGCCCTCAACAGCGCGTATATCTTATTGGGTGAAAACTCGATCTCCTCCGGCGCGCCTGTGACGACTTCCAACTCACCAACCGCAAAGCCCGGATTCAGCCCGTATATGTCGCTCTGCCGCCGAATCCCCATCACGCGCGCGGTAACGCCGGAACTCTTCGCGCTCACGTCGAACAGTTCACCCACAACATCGCCAGCCGGGAGCAGCACCGACGACCGCACGATATCGTCCAACAGACCCGCCGCCAACGGCTCGAACGGCAAAAACAGGTTGATGGTCGGCTCATAGACGGCGCGAACCGTCCCAACGCCCCAATCGACGGCGCGGCGGGCGTTCGTCACCTGCTGAACGAAGTCGTCCAGTGGGACGGCTCCCGTCGTCGTTTGCGCGTACAGCGGGGCGAGTCGTTCCCATTCCCACCGTTCGAGGTGTCCGCAGCCCGCCATCGCTTTGGCGAGTACGTGACTTTTTTTGAGTAGTTCTCCCGCCGATTTCGGTTTCCACTCGTTCGA
>JAQBWJ010000222.1 GCA_027625215.1 Candidatus Poribacteria bacterium | reverse complement strand
TGCACCTCGATGCGCGGTGTTAGGAGTTCTTTTTCCAACAAGAAGAACACGCGCTCCATGCCGGGCTGCATCTCCTGGATCGCAAAGACGGACTCATCCACGACTTGCACGCCCAGCGCGGCGAGGACAGGGTGTCCCTCTTTGTTCGCCACATGGAAGCGGATCGTGCCGTCTTCACCGGGACGGTAGACCTGCTTGTCGGGCGTCACGTCGATGGCGAGTTCGTCGGCGGGTTCCGCGTAGACGAGGCGCGTGTCGCGGCGGATTTCGCCGTCGGGGTTGATCTGATAGGCGTGGAGTGTCAGCGTGCCGAAGTCGTTGGGACCGATGGGAAGCGTTCCCGCGCCGCGATGGTTGGCGATCTGCACGGACTTCGTGAGAATCGTCTGCCCCGCGCGGATCACATCAACGTACGCCCAGCCCGTCGCGTTTGTGGAATGAACGGTGAAACCGAGAGACTCGCCCGCCGCGACGAGCGAAGCGTCGGGGCGAAGCAGGACGCTCGACGCCTCGTTCCCGACCTCGACATTGCGCGTCATCGAACGGCCCTGTCGGTCGCGGACGGTCGCCTTGAACGTGATCGGGGAGTAGGGCGCGTCCGACGGGTTGTACGTGAACGTGGCGGAGCCGAGCGCGTCCGTTTCGGTGGTGAGCGTCGTGTCGCCGTGTTCCAGTGTCACCGTCGTTTGGACGGGTTTGCCTTGCGGCGTCGTTGTGACGGCGTACAGTTCGTTCTCAACGCCGGACACGAGCGAGCCGCTCTCCGGGATCAATACGATCATGAACGGCTGCTGCACGACGGGACGAGTCGCCGTCTGCGTCTCGGAATGTTCCGCCGTGTCCGTCACGGTGATTTCAAACCGCACGAGGCTGTCGCCGCGATCCAACGGCAACCCCGTGAAATACGACGGCAGGTCGAGTTCAAACTTGTACGTGCCGTTTTCATCCGTCTTGCCCTGAATCTTGGCGAACGTCTCCCAATCGACATCGAACTTCGACGCAACGATTTCGACGCTGCCGCGCGCGACGGGCTTTCCGAAGAAGTAGTCCGTCTGAACTGTCGCTTCGACCAACTCGCCGGGACGGTAGTCGTCGCGGTTGAAGGTCGTCGCCACTCTGAACTTGGGGAGGACGTACTTCTGGACGGTGACGGTCTTCTCCTGCTGCTGTTCGCCGTCGATGACGCGGACGGTATACCGCCCGAAGTTCACCTCGTCCGCCAACGAAAACTCGGCTGAGGCGACGCCGAACTCGTTGCGCGACGCGGCGTACTTGAAGACCTTGTTGCCCTTCGCGTCTTCCACCTCGAACGTCAACGTCCCGTCGCCGACCGCCTTCAAGTCGCCCGCGCGCAGCGTGACCGCGCGGAGGTGGATGCGCTGACTTGGTTGATAGAGCGGCTTGTCGGTCGTCAACATGATCTTGCGGGCGTTCGTGATGCGGATCGCCTGTTCGATTCGGTCGTCGCCCATCGGGGTGATCACACTGATGACGAGTTTTGCCTCGCCGACCGTGTCGTCCGGCAGTTCAAACCGTAGGTCGGCTGCCCCGGCGGGATTCGTCGTCCGCTCAGTCGTGGTGAGTGTCGTTTCGCCCTGACGGAGTTCCGCCCTGACGGTCGCGTTGGCGATGGGCTGTTGCGTCTTCGCGTCGCGCGCGATTACTCTCATCGCGCCGGACATGCCCGCCTGCCATGTGTCTTGACCTTTCAGTTCGGTGTCGAGCACGCCCAAGAGATCGGACAGGTTGACGGTGCGTTTCAGCGGCACGATGCCGTCCCATTCCGCCCGCGCCCAATAGCGTTGCGGGTCGAAGGGAACCGTTGCGATATCGGCTGAGAACTCCAGTGAAAGTTCCGTGTTGTTGTTCTGCCGCTTCATTGACTGCGCGCGCACTTGCCGCCCATCCATGTCGTAGAGGGCGACGTTCAGCGCTTCGCCATCGACAAACTCGCGCACGACCGCGCGGATCACAACACGGTTGCCCTCGCGCCGAGCTGTCAACGCTATCGGCGACTCCGCAACCCGTCGCACGTAAGGCGACCGCAGCGCGGCAATCATGCTCGCGGAAGTGGCAAACGGGACGGTCGCTTCATCCGCGATATGGTTGCGCGGGATGATGACGCGAATTTCGCCCTCCATCCGCACGGCGTCCACCGCGAACATGTTGCCGATGACGGAACGCATCGACTCCGGCAGTTCCGCGTCCGTCGGCTTCAACTGCTCGCTTGAAAGTTCCATCAGAGGGTTGTTGGGGAAGGTCGTCCGCAACCACTGTCGCAACTCTTGCGACGCGGGTTCATCCATCGGCAGGGCGACGAGGAACCCGCCCGCTTGGATGTATCCGGCAAGGTTCCCCGACTGCAACGCGGTGAGCCGATTCGCGCCGCGCGATGCCAACAACAGCGCGGGAATCTTATTCGGCGAAAGCGCGTCCCACTTCACGGCGTTCTGCGTGACGATCAGTTCCGTTCGCTGCTGGATATGCTCCGCCAACGCGGACCGCAGTTCGGGCGCGTCGCCGAGCGTCAGTTCCGAGAGCGGCAGATGTCCTCCCAGTTCGTTGCCGGAGCCGTACAGCACAAGCGGCATGACCGATTCGCGTGTCTGTAATTTGCCGACCGCTGCCGTCAGGACAAGCGCGACGACGGCTAGAATGCCGAAGGATTTGTGTCGATTCCAACTCATGGGGCGTTTTCCTCTGAGGTAGTCGTCTTAGCCGGGACGAGTTCGACAAATAGGCGCGGCGACAGCGAAAGTGGCTGAGCGATGCGGTATTTCTGCGTCGCGGTCGCGCCGTCAGCCGGATCGTCGATCAGGTCGAAATAACGTTCTCGGGACTCTTCGGACGCTGTTTCACCAACGGGCGTATAGTCCGACGAGAGCGTCCAGCGGTCGTCTTCGTCGCGTTCCAGCCGAACACGATAGTCGTTGCCGCGATACTGGAAGACGAGTTCCGTCTCCGTATCGAGCGTGCCTTCATAGACCGCTTCCTCGCCGGACAGCACGCGAACCGAGTACGGCACGGCTTTCGCTGTCGCGGCGACCGCCATGCGTCTCGCTTCGGTGAGCGACGTTGGTTGTGTCCGGGCGATTGCGTCGGAAGCGGAACGCAGCGACAAGGGGGCTGGAGACGATGTCGATGCGTCCGTTACAGGAGCGGCGGCAACCAAGTTGTCGTCGTTATGAGCATCGGGAGCTGTCGCCTGTTTCGCGGCAATCGGCTGAACTTCCTGTTCCGTGTCAGACACGGACGACTCATCCTGGCTTTCCATCGACAAGACGCTCGCGTTCGGCGTTGCGTCGCCCGTCGCCGCGAGTTCCGACGAATCGGTCGGATCGACCTTCGAGTTCTGCCACCACATCACGCCGAATGCGAGCAGCAGCATCGCCGCCAACGCGCCGGGAACGTAGTACGCCGCGTATCGAAAACCGCCGCCTCCGACGGTCACAACGACGGGTTCGCGCTGCGTCTCGTCCTCGACGGGCGGCTCCGTTTCAGGCTCGATATTGGCGAGTTGCGCCGCAATCGATTCAAAATAGGCGTCAAACGGTTGGTTGTCGGTTGGAAACTCCCCGTCTTTGGCGATGTCTCCAACCCGTCGGTATGCGTCGAGCGTCGCCCGCAAGTTCGCGTCGCTTTTCAAGGCGTTTTCAACTCGCGCGCGGTCCGCATCCGACAACGCGCCGTCCATATAGTCCGATAACAGTTGTTCCAGTTCGTCCGAACGATTGCGTTTCATGTGTGGTACCCCTTCCCACGCCAGACAACGCAGAAGGTTGAACGAGCGTTGGCAGATTTTTTTCGTCGCGTTTGGAACCGCCGCCCGCGCTTGCATCGCGCCGGAAGGTACTCCTATTATCTCGACAAACACGCGCGCGACGTTCGAGATGAACGATGCCGATGAAGGAGGTTTCGATGAGATTCAACCGACTATCGATGTTGGCGGTCGCGGCGATCTTGTGGGCGGCGTCCGCAATCGCCGATCAGGTCATCTACGTGAAGGTGTCGGATTTCAACCCCGCCAAGAGCGTGTTCGATAAGGATGTCAAAGGGAATACGTGGGTCGAGACGGACGAGGAGGGGTCGTTGTTCGGCGTCGCGTACGGCGGTCCCGGCGACAACAACCGCGATGGTGGCGATCCGCACCTTGCGATCCAACTCCCCGTCGAGGTGAAATCGGGCGAGGCGACGAGCAACGGCAAGGTTTGGCATGCGTGGGGTCGATTCTTGATGCCGGAAGCGTTGGCGACGGGCAACAACTCGAACTCGTTGCATCTCCGCATGAGCCCGGACGGTCAAACTTGGACACCGGCGGCTCTCGGATCAAACGAACTCCTATGGAACGATCCGGGCGGCGCGGTGAATGCGACGCTGTTTCCCGCGATGGTGAGCGGGATCGACAGCATGTTCACCAATGTCGGCGAAGACCTGCTTTGGATGTGGGTGCGCCACAAAGCGACCGAGAACGGACCTCGCGCGCCCGACAGCACGACCGACCCAACGTTGGCGGTCGGCGAGAATTGGGCGGAACTTGGGGTACGCGAGTCGGACCCGGTGAAATATCCCCGCATCGAGATCCTCTGCTTCCGCAACGACGGCGGCTTGCCATCCGACGATGAAGCGGTGGAGTGGTTTGCGTCGGTGTTGGCGGTTTCACCGACCGAGAAAACGGCAACAATTTGGGCGACGTTTAAATCGGGACTATCGCAATAATGAACGACGCGCTGCGCGAATTCAACGATCAAGGTTATACGATCCTGCGCGGCGTAATCGAAACGGCGACGTTGGACGCAGCGCAATCCGCGTGCGAGCGTTTGGTCGATGATCTCGCATTGCGGCGGCATTCCGAAGGCAAGGCGGACAACCTTCACCCCAACGAGCCGTTCACCCGACGGATGATCCGCCTCTACGAACATCACCCCGACGAGACGCCGACCATCTTTCGACCGGAGCTCCATCTGCCCGGATTCTTCGGCTTGTTCGCGCATCCGCATCTGTTGGACTTCGCGGAACAGCTGCTCGGTTCCGAAGTGAGACTCTACCCGAACTACTCCGTTCGACCGAAACTGCCGGACAACCCTCGCACCGAAGTCCTGTGGCATCAGGACGCCGGGTACACCGCCGCCGACGCGCACACGTTGCGGATGATGAACGTGTGGATCCCGCTCGTCAATGCGGACAGGCACAACGGCTGTATGGAGTTCGTGCCGGGAAGCCACCGTCAGGGAGTTGTCGCCCACGAACGGGATCGATACTACTTGAGAATCGCCGATGAGGTAATTCGCCCG
>JAQBWJ010000221.1 GCA_027625215.1 Candidatus Poribacteria bacterium | reverse complement strand
CCGTCGCGCCCGCCTTGATCAGCGCGTTCGCCGCGTCATCATGGCTGTATCGAACGGCGACGTGGAGCGGTGTGTAGCCGTCCGTTCGGGCGTCGCCGTCGCCGCGACGGGCATGTAAGTTCCCGCCCGCTTGGATCAGCAACCGGATCACCTCATCATGACCGTACCGCGCCGCGTTGTGGAGCGGTGTGTCGTTCGTTGCGGCGTGGTGAGTCGCCGTCGCATTCACGTCCGCGCCGTGATCGAGGAACAGACGCACGACCTCCGATTTCGCGCCGTACCCCGTTGCCCAATAGAACGCCGACCATCCGGGACTATTCGCTGATCGGACCACATTGGTCTTTGCGCCGCGCTCAAACAACAGCCGCACGATCTCCGTATGTCCCCGTCGCGCCGCGTGACCCAGCGCCGTGTCGCCAAGCGCGTCCTGCGCGTCGAGCAACGATGGCGACGCATCGAGAATCGAGCGCACCGTGTCGAAATCGCCCGATCCGGCGGCGCGGCATAGTGTCGTCAAGTCCGTGACAGGGTTGTTGTATTGATCGTCCTGAGTTGACACGATAATCGCCTCCTTGCCGCGCCGATCTAAAATAGAAAGATGCGATGCCCCTGCTTCCCAAAGATGAAGTCGATCACGACCCACATGCCGCCCGACAGGAATTCGCCGAGCACCATCCCCAAGAAGAACGGTCGCCACCATCGAAACGTTCCCAATCCGCCGAATCGCAACGCCGACGCCTTGAACGCCCACCCGACGAACGTCGAAAACCACAGTTGGATGAGGGGCCAACTCGGACCCATCGCGTAGCCAATCGGGTGGAAGGGAAACCACAAGAATCGGGCGCGGAGGACTCCGAGCAGTCCCACCATCGCCGAACCGACGCCGATCCACATGACGCTGTACGGGTCGGGTGAACGCGGATCGACCAACCACGCCGTCAACCGACGGAACGGAAGACCGGGCGCGCCGACTCCAAACCAACCGCTCACCGACGCTGCGCCATTCCGATAGCCGATTACCAGCACGGTCGCCGACGCGACGATCATCGCCACAACACTCGCCGCCACGACGGGTGGAACCAACGACCGACGCCGCAGACGGCTTGCGTCGAGCAGTTTGAAGGCGTCCATCACGCTCGGCATCGGCGATGAACGCACGTCGAACATGAAAACCATTTCGGGGTAGGCGAGCGCGGTCAACGCGCGCGGTGAGATGCCGCCCATGCCGAGAAACGGCGTCAGCAGGTCGGTCGGGCGAAACGGCGTCTGGATGAACAGCAAGCCGCTTTCGGCGACCATGCGCGTCATCGCCACCATCGTCAGCAGAAACAACGCGATCACCGAGAACGACAGCCAAAGCGGGATTCCCGCCATCATCAACGATCCAGTCAGCGCGGCAACGGATAGGGTGAGTCCGCCGAACATCGCGCGGGGCGACAACGGCTCGTCTTCTTCGGGAACGCCACGCCGAGCGGACTCCAACAGGTCGCGGAACGACCGCCGCGCCCGCCACAACAACGCCAGCGCAAGCGTCAGGATGCCGCCCGCCATCTGGTACGCGGCGAACCCGCGCGTCGAATATCCCGTGCTTTGACCGAGCGGCAACCCCAACAGTTCGATCATCATCGACTGACCGTGAAAGACGAAATAGAACACCCACAGGCTCAACGACAGATCGACCGGGAGCAGAAAGACGAACCCGATGGCGCTGAAATGAACGATCAGCCAAAGCGGACGCATCACGTCCCACGGCTTTTCGTTCAGGTTCGCGCCGAGATCGAAGAACAACGGGATTTGCGGTAGCGACGGGAAATAGACGTGGAGCCCATTCAACCCGTGAACCGCAAACGGCAACGCGAACCCCATCGCCAACACGACCCGTGACGAACCAGCCTCCCGTTTCGGTTCGAGCAGTTCGAGCGGCAGTTGAACAAGGGGAAATGACAACCGCTCCCGGTCGATCCACTGTCGGCGGAGCAGTCCGTTCAGGCAGGTCATCGCCCAGAGAAGGGAGAGCGAGAACGCCGTCCACAGCGCAAGCGGTTTCCACCAGACGCCCCAAGGCACGGCTGAGTCACCGCCTTCAAAGAACCGAAGGGAGGCGTTGTCGTCGAAGGGCGCGATCCAAGTCGGGAGATGTTGCCCGAACAGCGCGAGCCAGTCGTTTTCAACCGTCGCGTAGTAAGGGATCGACGCGAGGACGGGGACGACGTACGCGGCGAATCCGAGCGAAGTCAGCCCTGCGCTCACCAGCATCATCGAGTAGATGACGACCCACTCCGGCAGTGCGAGCGGTCGCGCGACACGCCCTAACAGCGGCGACACGCCGTACCGCAACAGAACAAAGACGCACACGACGCCAATCGGCAGATGACACGCCGCCAGCCATGTCCCGTTGATGAGGAAGTCGCTGATCGGCGTCGCCACTGCAAGGAACGTCGTACCGATCAACCCGATCAGCACGGCGCGAAACGTCAACGGCTCATAGGCGACAATCGATTTCATCGTTCCTGCAAAAAAGGGACGCCGAATCGCTCCGGCATCCCCATACACTTGTGTTGAATTGTTGTCGTGCCGTTACTGCTTCTGTTCGGGGAACGGCGCGCGAATGTCGTACCGTCCCGGAACTTCGACGGGGAGTTTGCCGCTCTCGACCAGCAGATCAAGCGGATTTGCTCGCGTCGTCAACGGGAACTTCACCACGTCCTGAATCCGCACGCTCTCGTAGATCGCCATGAGGATTTCGAGGGTTGTCGCGGCGACTTTGCCCTCGTTGCGGTGCGAGTCGATCTTGCCGTCGAGCCAGTCGATGAACTCTTGATATTGGTTGGTCGTGACGGGCAACGGCGTGTACGACTTCCACCCGCCGCTGGTCGCGTTCAGCACGATTACCGTACCGTCGGGACCGCGTTTGATCGTCCCGTCTTCGCCGTAGACAATGTGGCGGTTCAGGTCGGGGTCGGGCATGTCACTTTCGTACGTGCCGCGCGTGCCGCCTTCAAAACAGAGCAGGCAGGCGCAGAGGTCTTCGGTGCGAACGCGACGTTCCCAACGGTCGGTGCGACGGTTCACCTGCGCGATCAACCAGAGCGGATCGGGGTCGCCGATCCAAAAGCGCATCTCGTCGATCTCATGTGTGCCTCGATTCAGGAGCCCGTGCGCGTCGCGTCGCAGGACGGCGTTCGGTTTGCCAATCGCGCCGTCCATGATAAGTCGGCGCATCTCGATATTCTGCCCGGTGAATCGACGTTGGTGTCCGATCACCAGTTTGACTTTGTGCTTTTCGCACGCCTCGATCATGTCCCAGACGCCGCCCATGCTGTCCGCCATCGGTTTTTCACCGATGATGCCTTTGACACCGGACGCCGCCGCCGCAACGGTGATCTCCGCGCGGACATTCTGCCACGTCGTCACGGAAACGATGTCAAGGTCTTCTTTTCGGAACATTTCGTTGTAGTCGCTGTAAGCGGTCGCGCCGTACGGTTCCGCCAACGCTTTCGCGGGGTCGAGGGACATATCCGCCGTCGCGACGACCTTAGTGCGGGGGTGCTTGTCCCACGCGCCCGCGTGCGACCGACCCATCCCGCCGCATCCGACGATGCCGACTTTGTAAATCTGATCTGCCATCTTGACTCTCCGGTATGAGCGATCCGAATAACGTGGTGCGCTCGTTACGTTATCACAGCGAGATGCGCGTCGCATCGGGAAAATCGCGGTAAAGGGCGAATCGTACGTTCGACACCGCCGAGTATACCGCCGCGTGCAACCGTTCCACCTCGCCGGAGCGGGTAGCGACCGTCTGAAACGCCTCTTCCAACTGCGCCATGTTGCGCGTCTCAATCACGATATGAAACTCGGCGAGTTCGGGAGGACGAAAGCCGAGTTTGCAGCGCGAAAGTGTATAGCCCTCAATCAACCCGCCTTCGCGCAGATAACCCATGTACTTGGCGACGTTCTCGGCAAACTCAATGTCGCGGTGGGAATCTTTCACATCGCACCAGATATGGTAGTAATCCATATTACGCCCGATCCTCCCAGCGTTGCCGCGTCAACCGCATGACGTAGTGGTTCCAGTAGCCCGCGCCGACTTGACAGGAGTCCCGATAACGCGCCTCCTTCACGAATCCAAGCCGTTCGTACAACCGGATCGCCCTAAGGTTGAAATCGATGACGCCAAGCGTGATTGTGTCGAGTTGGAGCGTCTTGAAACCGAACTCGACGACGAATCGCATCATCGCGCCGCCGTACCCGCGTCCGTTTCGCGTCGGATCGACCACGACGCGCGAGATGTGCGCCGTCTTCTTCCGCTTGTCGAGATTGCCGAGTTCAATGTTGCCGACGGGATCGCCTCCGTCCCACGCCGTCCATACATGCGCTATCGGCGGGTCGGTCTGTGTCGAGGCGAAGTACGTCTTCAACTGGGCCATGTCGAGCGGAAACGAGAAGAAGGGTCCCGACCACAACATCAGAAACGTTGGTGTCGGAGACCACTCGATCAGTCGGGGCAATTCGGGCGGCGCGAGCGGTCGGAACTCGATCATGCCTCGAGGTTTTCGATGACGACGGGCTCGATCTCCTCCGCCGGTTCAAACCGAAAGACGCGCGAGTAGAAGTACAGTTCCGCCTCCAACGCGCGACGGATGTTCTCGGCGCGTCGGAACCCGTGCTGTTCCCCTTCAAACGGCACGTACGCGACGGGAATTCCCTTCTCCAAGAGCGCGTCCACCATCATCTCCGCCTGATTCGGCGGCACGATCTTGTCTTCCAGTCCTTGAAGGAAGATGACGGGGCAGTCCAGTCTGTCGGCGAACCGGATCGGCGAGCGTTCGTAATAGAGGTCACTGCGTTCGGGGAGCGGTCCGATCAACCCGTCCAAGTACCGCGACTCGAACTTGTGCGTTTCCGTCGCCATCGCTTCGAGGTCGCTGATCCCGAACAGACTGCAACCCGCCTTGAACGTCTTGCGGAAGGTCAAGGCGGCGAGGGTCGTATAACCGCCCGCGCTGCCGCCGCGAATGATCAGTCGGTCGCCGTCCACTTCTCCCCGCCGAACGAGGAACGCTGCTCCGTTCGCACAGTCGTCCACGTCAACAACTCCCCACGCGCCGTTGAGCCGTTCGCGGTAGGCGCGTCCGTAGCCGGTGCTGCCGCCGTAGTTCACGTCGAGGACGGCGAACCCGCGCGTCGTCCAGTATTGGATCGAAACGCTGAAGGAGCCGGAGGTCGCGCCTGTGGGGCCGCCGTGACTCATTACGATCAACGGAGGACGTTCGTCCGTCGGCGAGGTGAAATCGGCGTTTTTCGGC
>JAQBWJ010000220.1 GCA_027625215.1 Candidatus Poribacteria bacterium | reverse complement strand
GATCCCTTTTTTGCGGGCAAGACCAATGAAACTTCCGTTTGCGGACCGTGTTGTCATCCCTCGTGAAAAACTAACGGACTATCTTCTCTCGGACACGCATCCGAGCGGTTCTTCGAAGGCAGAAGTGTTGCTTCGGTTCGGGTTCGATCCGCACAAACCCGACGCTTTGGAAGATGTGCTGAGGCGATTGGTCTTGGAATACGAAATCGCGCGAATCGTTCCGAAGTCATACGGTATAGCGTACGTTGTCGAGGGTCGAATCGTCACCCCAAATCTGCGTGAACTAAAGTTGCGAACGGTATGGATCGTGTTGGACAATATGAGTGTTCCACGATTCGTCACAGCGTATCCGTTGAAGGATAAGCCAGATGTCCCGATTCCGCGATCTTGAACTTGTTGCATTGGCGCGTGACATTCCCGAATTCGGATTGAAGGCGGGAGACCTCGGCACAGTGGTCTTTCTGTACGAGGGAAAAGGCGCGTACGAAGTCGAGTTCACCATCCGCGACGGTGATCCACTCGACCCGATCACTCTGACGGATGACGATGTGCGCCCGATTCAACCGGGTGAAATCCTCCACGTCCGCCAAGTCACCGTCTGACGACAGGATCACGGGTTCCGTCCCACCGAGCGTTCAGGAAAGCCTTAAAACGCCCCCGCTCAGTTCGGGAACGACGCCAACTAGGTCCATATCGGCGCAAACGGCGAGATCGTCCTTCAACCCCAACGCGATCAGCGACTGCCCGTGGCGCGGGATCGCCAGCGACGCCTCCAACTCGCTCCCGAACCGCTCCCACAACGTCCGAGCCGCGAGCGCCGCGTCCGTTATAACATCGAACGACGCTTCCAACCGCTCGACGCACGCCCCCGCGAACAGCGCGTCCTCAAGGGTGAACGCGCCGTGCGTCCCCGCGCAGGCGACCAATACGTCGTTGGAGCCGTCAACCGCCGCATCGCACACCGCCGACCGATTCACAAACGCCCCGACCAACACCCGCCTCGCCGACATCGCCCCGCGCATCAACTGCGTGCCGTTCGTCGTGGTGAAGACAAGCGTACGCCCGCGCACCGCGTCCGACGTGTACTCGCGCGGCGAGTTGCTCAGGTCGAACCCGTCGATCAAGACGCCGCCGCGCTCCCCGCCGAGCAGCGCGTCCGGGTAGTCGCGCTCCTTAACCTCGAACGCCTCCTCCGGCGTCAACACGGGGACCGCCGCCGCCAACCCGTTCCGGAACGCGACGCAGAGCGTCGTCGTCGCCCGCAGAATGTCGATGGCGATGACCGTCTTGCCCGCCGCGAGTTCGGTCAGGCGGTCGGAGCCGTCGTGATAGAGGAGCGTGTCGAGCGTTCGCATCAGTCCACCTGTAGGATCAGCCCTTTGAGGTACTCCGATTCCGGGAACGTCATCAAAATCGGGTGATCCGACGGCTGCGACAGTTTTTCGAGCACGCGCACGTCTCGTTGGGCGTCCATCGCCGACCCCGCAATTACCTGCCCGAACAGGTGCGGCGAGATCAACCCGGTGCAGGAGAACGTCGCCAGAATGCCGCCCGGCGTGAGAAGCCGCATCGCAATCAGGTTCGCGTCCTTGTAGGCGCGGCAGGCGCGGTCTTGGTGGGAACGGCTCGACGCGAACTTCGGCGGATCGACAACGATCATGTCGAACCGACGCCCCGCGTCTCGGTACACGCGCAACTGCTGAAACACGTCCGCCTCGACCGATTTCCACGAGTCCGAAACGCCGTTCAACGCGGCGATCCGATCGCCCAACTCAATCGCGTTCGGTTGCGACTCCACGTTCAGCGCGGAGGTCGCGCCGCCCTTCATCGCGGCAACCCCGAACGCCCCCGAATACGAAAACAGGTTGAGAACGCTCCGCCCCTCCGCGTACGCCGTCGCGCGCCGACGGTTTTCTCGCTGATCGAGGAAGAAGCCCGTTTTTTGTCCCGTCCGCACGTCGGCGAGATAGCGGCAGTCCCCCTCGCGGAACTCGACCGACTCCCCCGGCTCATCGCCGAACAAGACGCCGCCCGACGACTCCAACCCTTCGCGCTTGCGGTTCTCGCGGTCGCTGCGTTCGTAGATCGTCGTCGGTTCGAGCAGTTCGACGAGGGTTTGGGTGATCGCCGAGCGGTGCATGTCGGCGAACGGCGTGGACAGCATCACGACAAGCGTTTTCGCGTACTTATCGACCACGACGCCCGGCAACGAGTCCGATTCCCCGAAAACCAGCCGACACGCCGTTTCGTCGTCGATCAACTCGGCGCGTCGCCGTCTCTCAACGGACGCCGCCACCTGTCGGCGCACCCAATCGGCGTCGGGCGTTTCGTCCGTGTTCCACGTCAATACACGCGCCGTCAATGCCCCGCTCGAATTGAACGTCGCGCGGGCGATGGGCGTGCCGTCCGGCGCGCACACGTCCACTAATCCGCCCGGCTGAGGGTTCCCTTCCACGCCCGCGACGGCTCCGCTGAAGACCCAGGGGTGGCGGTTTCGGATCGGTTTTTCGCGTCCCGGTTTGAGCGTCAGTTTCGGAAACGACATCGAATATCACCCTTTAATCAACAAAATCCCGAGCACGACCAAAGACGCAATCACCGCGCGACGAAACAGTTCCGGCGATATCCGCCGAGACACCCACAGTCCGAATCGGCTGCCGAACCACACGACGACGATGATCGGCAGGAAAACAAACATCGAACTCGGCACCATCTGGCGGGAAAAGAGCAGAATCAACTTCGTCGTCGTCAACAGCCAGAAAAACGCGACGAGCGACGCGCGTATCCGTTCCGGTTTCCACGGCTGGCTGAACAGGTAAAAGATGATCGGCGGTCCCGCGACGTTCACCGCGCCGCCCAACACCCCCGCGAGCAATCCGACCGGAGCGCGCCAGTACGGCGACAGTCCCCGCGCGACTTCCGACCCGTACCGCGCCCGCCACAGATAGTACGCGACATAACTCAAGATCGCCCCGCCGATGAGCCGTTTCAGCAACGTTTCATCGAATACGACCAGCACGTACACGCCCAACGGCACGCCGACCATCGCAAACGCGAACGTCGTCAGCACCGTCTTCCACTCGACGGAGTGGCGTTGCCGCCATGTCAGGTACGCGGTGTTGAACAGAACGAGCAGCGCGCCGAGAATGCTCGCGTCGTACGCGGGCATCACGAACGGCAGCAGCGCCATCGACACCATGCCGAACCCAAACCCGGTCAACCCCTGCAAAAAGGCGGAACCGAGAAAGATGCCGTAAACGCTGGCGTAGAATAGTAGGTCGGTAACTGTCACGGAGGAAAGCGTATCGTCGGCGAGCGAGCAGGGTCAAGTCGGCGTGGCGCGCTCGTCCTTGTCGCCGACTGGGTGTGAGGACGAACGTCCCTGACGGACAGTGACCAACTCGGTCGGGATCACGCGAGGCAAAACGTCCGATGGGAGAGCGACGAGTACGGCAAGAGGGGGGCTTGACTCGACAAACCTCTCATCACCATACTCATCTTAGTGAGGGAGGTGTACCGCTTCCCCGCGATTTTTGAGGAGAACCAACCGCGTGACCCGACGCCTCCGTGCGACACTGATCCTCCCGATGCTCTTGTCATGGGCAACGGCGCGCGCCGACTTCGTTTATGAAGACGGCATCCAGATCGCCGACCGCGTCGGGTTGATGCAACGCGCCCTCCGCAACAGCAGCGCGTTGAACTACCTGAGCGCCTACGCGGACGCTCCCGACCCGACGTTCTACTCGAACGGCAACCGGAGCGTCGGCAAGGCGGCGATCCAGCCCGCGCTCACCGCGAGGATCGCCGCGCGCGCCGGAGACACGTTCACCGCGACAAACCCCCGCGTCTGGATCGACGGCTCCGACGCCTGGTGCTTCTTCGATTACGAATGGGGCGCGGAGTCCGGCAGGCAGTTGGTGTTACTGGAACAGTTCGCGGGGAACTGGAGCGCAACGGGCGTCGATTTCGACGGCGACACGCTTCAAGCGCCGCCGCCGACGTTCAACGCCTCGCAAGCGGTCGCGGAGATCGGTGCGGTCGTTGAGACGCTGCGGTTGGCGTCGGCGGCGCTGGAACCGCTCAACATGGACGAGTTGGAGCCGCTCATCGACGCGCCCAACTTCGAGTTCACGGACGAGGGCGGCAAGACGTGGTTCGCGGCGGAGGCGTTGCTGCGGATGGCGTTCGCGGCGATCCCGAACAGCATCGGCGAGGACAAGATGACGTTGCTGATGTCGAACTGGACGAGTCGGGCGACGGCGTTTCAGGATGTCGGAGGGCAGCGGATGTCGTTGGCGTTGCGGCGCAACACGGGGCGATGGCAGATCGTCGCGGCGTCGCTCAGTGCGGAGTTGGACACGCTCGCCGTCTCTCCGAAGGGACGGCTTGTGACGACATGGGCGTCGTTGCGTCAGCGATGAGTCATGGACCCGGCGTGATCGTCGGGTCGGTCGGTGATCTTCATCAGCGATTCCATCGGGATGATGTAGGTCGGCGCGGAGCCGGGAATCCGCTTGCTGTTCTCGCACGACGAACACCCGCCGGACTCACCCGTACGCCGACGCCGAACCGCCTGCCAGACAAACCCGGCGACCGTCGCGCCCACCGTTGAAAACGCCGCAATATCCTGCCACATACCCACTCATCCCTTGTTAGAGAAGTGAGAAACGAGGAGTGAGGAGTGAGCCGATCAAGCGCAACACGCATCTCCGAAACTCACTTCTCACTCCTCTTTTCTCACTCCTCGTTTCTCACTTCTCTCAAACGATCATCTCCGTCAACACCTTGGCGATCCACGCGCCGACGTACGCCAGCCCCAGCATGTACGTCCACGCGAAGAGGGGCCACTTCCACCCGTTCGTCTCGCGCCACATGATCGCCACCGTCGAGACACATTGCAGCGCGAACACGTAGAAGATCAGCAACGACACCGCGACGGGCAATGTGAACACCGTCTGTCCCTTGAGCGAGCCGGAGTCCCACGTCGCCGACTTCAACTGATCGGCAAGCGGCGACGTATCGTCCTCCACCTCGCCGACGGCGTAGATCGTGCTCATCGCGCTGACGAATACCTCGCGTGCCGCGAACGACGCGATCAACCCAACGCCGATGCGCCAGTCGTACCCAAGAGGTCGGATGGCGGGTTCAATCGCGTGACCGATGCGCCCGGCGATGCTGTACTCGACGACCAACCCCGCCTCCGTCGCGTCGATCTCGGCGAGTTGGACGTCGTTGCCGACGGCGGCTGCGCGCTGCGCCTCAAGCGCGTCCAACCGCTCCGCAGGCGGTTTGGGGTATGACGCGAG
>JAQBWJ010000219.1 GCA_027625215.1 Candidatus Poribacteria bacterium | reverse complement strand
TCCGATGGCAGCGGCTAGGCTGTCGCAGCCCGTTCGTTCGACGAACTCAATCGCTTCATCGGGATCGGTCAGGCAGGGGTTTTCGCCCATCACGTCCTCTTCGACGCCGCCGAGCATCCCCAGTTCCGCTTCAACGCTGATGCCCTTCGCGTGCGCCCGATCCACGACGCGCTTGGTGATCGCAATGTTGTCTTCGAACTCCTCATGCGAGGCGTCGATCATGACCGACGAGAAGAAGCCCGATTCGATGCAGTCGTAGCAGACCTCTTCAGTTCCGTGATCAAGGTGGACGGCGTAGATCGAGTCGGGGAAGATATCTTCCGCCGTGCGGATCATCGCTTCCAGCATCCGCTTGTCGGTGTAGGCGCGCGCGCCGCGCGAAATCTGAATGATAAACGGCGCTTGGGAATCGATGCACCCGCGAAACAGACCCATCGTCTGTTCGGCGTTGTTGATATTGTACGCGCCGACGGCGTACTTGCCGTAGGCGTGGCTAAACAGTTGCTTGGTCGTGACAATCATGGCTACATCTCCCGAAGATGTCTGCGACAGAGCGTCCGGCGGCACAATGCTTCCATTGTGAGTTTATCACCGTACGCGGACTCGTTCAACTCGACCTTCCCGCGCACATCGCCGACGCGGTACACTTTCACCCCATGAGCACCCTACGCGAACGCGCGCTCCGCATCTGGCGAGAAACGCGCGGCGACCTCTCCTCCGAGTCCGTCGCCGCGTTGCTGCTCGCGCCCGTCTTGTTGACGATCAACCGCTACTACTGCAAGCCAAACGTCTTTCGACGGCACGTCGCCCACCTGAACGTCTACCCCGACTTTGAGTTGTTCGCCTACGCTTACTGGTTCATCTCAGCGACGCTCGCGTTGTGCGTCGTCCCGATGATCGTGTGGGCGGTCGCGTTTCGGAAGTCGCCGAGCGAGTTGAACACGCGATTCGGCTCGCGCGAAACGTCCGTCGTTGTCGTCGCGGCATTTGTCCCGATGGCGGTAGTGGTGGCGCTGATCGGCACGACGAGCGCGTTTGAGTCGAAGTACCCCATGTTCGACGGGGCGAAGGATGGGCTACGAGCGTTTCTCATCTACGAACTGCTCTACGGCGTCTACTTCTTCGCATGGGAGTTCTTCTTTCGCGGGTGGATGCTTCGCGCGCTCGCGCCCGATTTCGGGACGCGCGCCATCTGGATTCAGACGATCCCATTCGTGTTGATGCACTTCGGCAAGCCGTTTCCAGAAACGCTCGGCGCGCTCCCCGCCGGACTGTTCTTGGGATGGCTGTCGTGGCGTTCCGGGTCGTTTCTGTACGGATGGCTGTTGCACTGGGGCGTCGCGTTCGTGATGGACGCGGTGATCGTCGGACGCGGATGGTTGTCGTAAGGCTATTCCTGAGTCAGCAAGCCCAACCGCCACGGGATCTGCCCATACGGTTTCCCGCCGACCTGTTCATGTCGGACACCTTGTATCAAGAACTGAAACCTCGACGGATCGACCTCCATCCTCTCGTCGTTCGACGCGCGGATTAGTTCGCCGTGACTGACGTACTCCGTCCACGCTTCGCCGTCGAATGAGACGTTTTCGGCGATCCCGAACGGATGCTCCAGCGACGCGGCGAGCGGCGTCCAATCGCCATCCAAGCGATCCGCGACGTACGACAAGAAGAATCGTCGATTGCCTCGCGTCTTGTCTTCCGCCTCAACGATGGTCAGATACTGGTTCATCCCTTTCAACCGATACGTATGGCTTGCCTCGAACAGCCGCCATTCGGGATGCGAATCCTGGTGAGCGACCGTCGCGTTCGAGAACCCATGCGGGAACTCCGGCAGCGGCGCGGACATTCGCCACAACCGCCCGTCCAGCGACGTGAAGAACAGGTACGCATGGTCTTCGTCGCAGATGATCCAAAAGTCGATCCAACGGTCCACGCCAGCGGGGTCTTCGTTCGGAAAGATCAACGCGGCGGGTGTCCACGACGTTGGGTCGTCAATCGTCTCCGTCGTGGAGAAGGCGGGTTGAAGTCCGAGTTTCCGCCCTTCCTCCCCAACTTGGTAGAGCAAATACCATCGCTGATGCGGTCGGAAATAGAACACCTGAGGCGCGCAGAAATAACCCTCGCGCGTCGTCAAAAACGCCCGAGTCGCGTTCGCCGAGTCCTCCCACGAATCGAACGAGACGTGCTCGATCTGGTGCGATCGCGTCGTACCGCGCACCGTACAGAACAGATGCCAACGCCCGTCATGGCGCACGACGGTCGGGTCTTTGATCGAGAAAAACGTGTCGTCCGTGTCCGTTCGCGGTGACACGAGCGGCGGCGATGCCTTCCAGCGAAACTCCGTCGGCAACGGCATGTCGTCACCTTTCCCCTTAACCCGCTTTTCTGCCAAGCGTGGGCGTCTTCAACTGCGTCTGTATTTCGTAGATTGACCCGGCGCGTTCCGGCATCGGCAGAGGAATACGCACGGGGACTTCGGTGACGCGCGCCTCGTGAGTCGGTTCGCCGCGCAAGACCGTCGCGTTGAAGGCGTCCCAACTCGGCACGCCCATGATGGGAAAGGCGTCCATCGCGCAATACTGAAACAACAGTAGGCGACGCGGTTTGCCCGACGTGTTCGGCGCGGAGCCGTGCACCATCCGCACATGATGGATCGTGATGCCGCCCGCCGGAACGGTAATCGGCGCGGCGTTGGAAAAATCCGCATCCGGCTCCGTGATCGCCCCGACGAACACCCCGTCCTGATGATGGCTGTAGAGTTTCCCTCGATGCGATCCCGGCACGACGAGCAATGCGCCGTTTTCCAACGTCATCTCGTCCAGCGCGATGCCTACCGCGAGCAGGTCGTCGTTTGTGTGAGGGTAAAACGCCCAGTCCTGATGCCATTCGACGGGACTGCCGTACCCCGCCGACTTCATGTTCAGTTTGTCGCCGTTGAAGCGGAGCCCTTCGCCGATCAGTTGAGAGACGATACCGAGCGTTTTCTTGTGACGCAACGCCGCATCGTAGACGGAGTGCGCCTTGACGGGACTTTTCAGGCGTCGCAGTCGAGGCGCGTCCGCCGTGTGACCCGGCTCCAGGTCGAACATCTCCGTGTGCGCCGTCGCCGCGCGCGATTGCTCGACAAACTCGTCCGTCACGCGACACAGTTCCGCGACCTCGTTCGCCGAATAAACATTCGGTACGGCGAGATATCCGAGCCGTCGGTAGTCTTCGATCTGTTGCGTCGTCAGCATCGTCGTCGCGCTCCCTCCCCGATGAATCCGCTCCGTATCGTAACGGCGCCGTCGCTCCAAGCGCAACCGCCTATCGCGTCCATTCAAGAAATCGCGCAAACCATTTCTTGACGGTCGGCGTGAGACGGGTACGATTATAGGCGTCGCCGAGATGCTTGATCGCCTCCGCCCGAGTCGGATACGGGTGGATGACGCTTCCCAACTTACCGAGTCCGACGCCTTGCGTCATCGCCAGTGTCAGTTCGCCGATCATCTCCCCCGCGTGACGCGCCACGACCGTCGCCCCGACGATCTCGTCCGACCCTTTCTTCACATGAATTCTAACGAAACCGTCCTTATCCCCGTCTGCGAGGGCTCGATCCACGTCGCCGAAGTGTCGGGTGAACGTGTCCACCTCAACGCCTTGAGCGCGGGCGTCCGACTCATACATTCCGACGTGGGCGACTTCGGGATCGGTATAGGTGCACCAGGGCATCGTCAACGCGCTCACCTTCTTCTTCCCGAAGAACAGCGCGTTTTGAATGACGATCCGCGCGGCGGCATCGGCGGCGTGAGTGAATCTGTGCGCCATACAGACATCGCCGACCGCGTAGATGCGGCGATTCGTCGTTTGGAGACGGTCGTTCACGCGAATCCCGCGTCGGGCATCAACGTCAACGCCAACCTTGTCCAGCCCCAACCCGTCGACGTTCGGCTCGCGCCCGGTTGCCACGAGAACCGCATCGACCGTGACGGACTGTTCCTCGCCGCTGCCTTCAAAAAAGATTTGTCTACCATGCGTTTCCGGCTCAATACGATTCAACGTCGCGTTGAGGACGAGTCGTACTCCATCTTGAATCATCGCCCGTTGAACGATCTCGGCGGCGTCCACGTCTTCGCGGTTGAGCAGATGGTCGCCCCGATGAAACACCGTCACCTGCGACCCAAGTCGCTGAAACGCCTGCGCCAACTCGCACCCGATAGGACCCCCGCCGATCACCGCGAGACGCGAGGGCAGTTCCGTCAGTTCAAACACGGTGTCGTTCGTCAGATATCCCGCGTCTCGCAGCCCGGGAATGTCCAGCACGGCGGCGCGTCCACCCGTTGCGATCACCGCTTTCTTGAAATGCAACGTCGCCCCGTCAACCTGTACCGTGTTGCCGCCTGAGAATGTCGCGGAACCGAGATACACGTCGATCCCCGCGTCTCGAAACAGTTTGGCGGAATCATGGTGGCTGATATGCGCCCTCCCCTTCCGCATCCGCTCCATCACGACGCCGAAATCCGCGTTCACCTCGCCGGAAATCGTCACCCCCAACGGCGCAGCGCGTTTCAATTCGCCAACCACCCGCGCCGACGCGATCAAACATTTCGACGGCACGCAGCCGACGTTCAAACAGTCGCCGCCCAACAGATGACGTTCCACCAACGCGACCTTCGCGCCGAGCCCCGCCGCGCCCATCGCCGTCACCAAGCCCGCCGTCCCTCCACCGATGACGACGAGGTTGTATCGACCGTTCGGCGTCGGGTTCACCCAGTCGGCTGGATGGACGTTTGCGATCAGTTCGTCGTTGTGCGCGTCCGTTGGCAGGACAAGCGGTCGGTCGTTCAAGGTCTATTCCCTCTCGGTAGAATCGCCTAGTCGTTTTCGCGCCGTCCGCACGAGCAACGCCAACAGCGCGATCACAAACGCCAACGCCCCGATCAACTCCCAAGGGACGCGCCCCTCCGCCAACCCTTTCGTGAATGCGTCCGCTCCAACGACGTACAACGCCGTTCCCGGCAACATGCAAAGCCACGACCATCCGATGTACGTCCAGAACGACACGCCCGTCAGCCCGAACCCGTAGTTCAACAGGTTGAACGGGAACAACGGCACCAACCGCGTCACCGCGACAATAATCGTCCCCTGAGACGCGGCAAGGGCGTCCAGTCGCTGAAACTTGTCATTCTGTTCCAACCGCCGCTTGATCGCGTCTCTGGCGAAGTATCGCGCGACAAGAAACGCCGACGCCGCCCCCAACGTCGATGCGACGCTCACATACGCGACGCCCAACACCGACCCGAACAGCGCCCCCGCCATCACCGTCAACGCC
>JAQBWJ010000218.1 GCA_027625215.1 Candidatus Poribacteria bacterium | reverse complement strand
TCACGTTTCAGAACACCGTCAATGCCGAAACGGACGAACGGTTGGACTATTCGCCGCAATACTTGGTGAAGGCGGGAGCCTACGCGCCCATTCTTGACGCGATGATCATCGGGTTGAACGGGCGGTACATGTCGTCGCAATACAAACTCGCCCATCCGAACGAGACGGCGCGGCGCGAAACGGACGGCAACTTCGTGACGGACATGACGCTCACCTCGAAGCCGATCCTTAATGTACTGCGACTGCGGTTGAGCGTCACGAACCTGTTGGACACCGACTACGAGTTTCCGATTGAGCGGTATGATATCGACCTTGACGGCGACCGCGTCCCCGACAAAGTCCTCGATTCCGCGACTCAGGACGGGCGGCGATTCGTCGTCTCGGCGACCGCGCAGTTCTGATCGGCGCGACGATTCCACAAACCGCCGGAATATCCTATCCTACTGTGCGACACTGATACTTCAAAGCCGCCGCGTTCGATCTGTCGAAGAGCGTTAGGGAGTCCACCTCATGCAACGCGCCGTCCCGAAGATACTCTATGTTTGCTCGCCGTCTCACACGAAACTCGTCTTTCAGCAGGAACATTACACCCGCTTACAGACCTATTTCGATTTCCACGCGAACCCGAAGGAAGACCGCTACACCTCCGCGCAACTCGCGGACGAGATTGGCGGGTGCGACGCGCTTATCACCGGATGGGGCGCGCCGAAGATCACCCCCGACGTAATGAAGAACGCCGACAAACTCAAACTGATCGCGCACTCGGCGGGCTCCGTTCGCGGGATGCTGGATGACGTGATCGACACAATCAGGGAGCGCGGCATCCGCGTGTTCGGCGCGAACCGCGCGATTGCGCTGAACGTCGCGGAGCAGACCATCGGGTTGCTCATCATGCACAGCCAACGATGGTACGACCACATCACCGTGATCCGCGAGGGCGGCTGGCGGTCGGATGTGCCGAAGAACGGGCAGTTTCTGCGCGGCTCGACGGTTGGTCTCGTGTCGATGAGCACCGTCGCGCGGGAGGTGCTGCCGCTGCTCAAACCGTTCACGACGGACATCCTCGCGTACGACCCCTATCTGACCGACTACGACGCGGGACGGCTCGGCGTCGAGCGGGTGGACGACCTCTCGGAACTGTTTGCGCGGTCAGATTTCGTCAGCAGTCACGCGCCGTCGCTGCCGGAAACGGACAAGATGATCGGGTTGGAACAGTTGTCAAAACTGCGCCCGGGCGGGGTGTTCATCAACACGTCTCGCGGTTCGGTCATCGACCACGAGGCGTTGACGGAAGTTGCCAAGCGCGGACAGATTCAGGTACACCTCGACGTGTCGTCGCCGGAGCCGTTGCCTGTTGATCATCCGTTGCGGTCGTTGCCGAACGTCTACTTCACGCCTCACACCGCAGGGGCGGGGTACTACGGGTATCACAAAATCGGCGAGTTCACCCTGGCGTCTGTCGAAAACTTCTTCGCGGGCAAGCCGTTCGACGGCGAAGTGAACCTCGACCGCTGGACGACGCTTGCGTGAGGCTCATTGAGAGGATGACGCGGGGGAAACTTCTTTGGGCAAAGAAGTTTTCCCCGCACCCCCTTCAAGAAACTTTCACCGTTTATATCTGAAACTTGGAATTGGGTGTCGTTCACCCTCGCCAGAATGGGTTGCACGAGATGACCATACGACGTAAGACGCCGCCGAATCACCATTTTCGTATCGCGCATCGCGGAGCGTCCGACCACGAGCCGGAGAACACGATGCGCGCCTTCGAGCGGGCGTTGGAACTCGGCGCGGATGGACAAGAACTCGACGTGCACCTGTCGAAGGACGGGCATCTTGTCGTGATCCACGACGCGCGAGTGGATAAGACGACGAACGGCGAGGGGCTTGTCGCCGAGATGACGCTGGAGGAACTACGCCGCGTCGACGCGGGCAAGGGCGAGCGCGTCCCGACGCTGGAGGACGTGATCGACACGTTCGCGGCTCGGTGTCTGCTGCTGATCGAGTTGAAAGGTGAGGGTACATCCGTCCCGACCGCCGACATGATTCGCGCGAAAGGTGTGGTGGACCGCGTCATCGTCAGTTCGTTCGACCCGGCGAAGATCGCCGCGTTGAAGGCGCACGCCCCCGAAATCGAGACGGCGGTGCTGACGGGGCGGTGGGACATCGATTGGGTCGCGCTGGCGAAGGAAGCGAACGCGGACTGCATCCAGTTCGGGTGGGAACGTCACCCGGAGCCACACAGGTTGTTGACGGAGGACGTGTTTCGTCGGGCTGAGGAGGCGGGGCTATACATGCTCCTTTGGCACGAGGAACGTCCGTCCGTCATCGCGGAACTGAACAAACTACCGATCTACGGGGTGTGCGGTAACTCGCCGGAACTCTTATGATGTCACCCTGTTCATGTAGCCGTCCTCATCCGGCAGCAGAAGCGCGCTGACGATACGGTCGTCGAACTCGTGGCGGAGATATTGGTCGCATGGCAAAACTCGTCTTTGGACGGAACATACACCTTATCGAACGTTTAAACTCTTGGAGGAGTTCTTCGATGATGTTCATGTTGCGCTAATCAGTAGGACAAATATGACGCGTTCTGAATTTGTGGGTAATACATTGAAAATAATAAATGAACGTAATGACGCAAAAGAGGTTATGGAGTGTGTCGTCCGTAGAATACTAGATGTGGATGAGCTCGAGGATTGCGATGTCAACATTGACAATATGGTTGAATCCCTCAATGCCCGACTATCGAAAGACCGATACTATGTTGCGAATGTCGGAGGCAAATTCCGTCTTCTCGAAGAACCAACCGTTGGTATTGCTGGGCCTATGCTGGGCGTCATGATACGAGAGTTGAACCTAGACACGGTTCGAGAGGATTACGAACGAGCCATTGACAGTGCCGATGACGATCCCGCTGATGCTCTGACATCCGCGTGTTCGATGTTGGAAAGTGTGTGCAAAAAGATACTAGACGAAATGGAAGTTGGATACCCAACCAAAGAGACAATAGGGAGTTTGGCGAATGAGGTTCAGAAACACCTTAATCTATCACCTGCGCGGAAGGATATTGAAGACGACATTAGGCAGATACTATCGGGGTTGATTACAGTTGCCAATGGTATCGGTGCACTTCGAACTCATGCAGGAGACGCGCATGGGCACGCAAAACTGAGGTACAAAGTGGATCCGCGTACGGCAAAACTGGCGATCCACGCATCCAGTACACTCGCGATGTTTTATATTGACACTTGGAAGAAACAGTCCGTCAAATACTGACCTTTGGTGACGGTGATGGTGTCAATTCCAATCCAATGCGACGCCCGTATAGATGTTCGGCGTGTCGCGCAGCCCGTTGTACGCTTGGCTGATCTGCTCCGGCTTCAACCGATGCGAAATCAGCGGGTCGAGGTGCAACTTGCCGCGATCCAACCAGTCGAAAATCATCTGCTGCTTCGAGTGCTGCGACCAGCGGTTGCCCGCCGTCGGGTACATCGGCAGACACCATTCCAACGCGCCGCGCACGGTGATCCAACGCATGTGGATGTCGTTGAACGCCTTGTTTAAGTCGCCCTCCGTCGCCACGCGCGGCGAACCGAGAATCACCATCTGCCCGTGCGTCGCCGTCACGCCCAACGCCTGCATACAGACGGGGGAGTGTCCGACCGCATCGACGGTAATCATCCCCATCGCCCCGCCTGTGATCTCGCGCACCTGCTCCTTCACCTCGTCCTCCGTGCCGCCGATGGCGTACGGGATGCCGCAACGCTTCGCCAACGCGCGCCGCTCCTCTACGGGATCGACGCCGATCACCCGGCACCCTTGAATCCCGAACGCCTGCGCCGCCAAGTTGCCGACCATTCCCAACCCGAAGACGACGACCCAGGGGTTGTTCGTGATCTCGGCGACGATGATGCCCGTGCAGGCGACGCCCGCCATCCGCGACGCCGCCGCCAACGACAGGTCGAGACCGTCGGGGACGTTCGCTACGAGCCGATCCTCGTTGTAGCGGACGACGGATGCGTGGTTGCCGTAGGTGAACACGCGGTCGCCCACCTTCGCGCGGGAAACGCCGCTCCCGATGCCGACTACCTTGCCGACGTTCGCGTAGCCCGACCGCCACGGATAGGCGCACCACGCGCCCGGACGGAACACGTTCGGATCGCGTCCCGTGTAGTTGGCGAGTTCCGTCCCCGTACTGATGTACGTCCACTCCGTCTCGATGAGCAGCTCGCGCGCGCCGAGATTGCCGTCGTCGATCTCGCGCGTTTGGAGTTCCACTTGGTTCTGTCCGGTGACGACGACTTCCTTGATCGTTCGCATGTTGTGTTGCCTCTATCCGCTACTTATGTGGGATCACCCTCACCCTCAATCCCTCTCCCGTCAAGGGAGAGGGACGTTCGTTCGCTGCGCCCATCATTATTTCAAACCTGCTGCGTCCCACACGCCTTTTAGCGCGCTGCCGATCATCTTGGCGGCTTCGTCTTTGTCTTCGGTGCCATTCAGTTTCTTGCTGAACGGTTCGGGGGTGACGGGTCCGTCGAAGCCGATTTCATCCAACGCTTGCAGGAAGCCCGTCAGGTTGATGACGCCGCTTTCGCCGGGCATCATGCGGACGTTGTCGATCTGATCCAACACATCGACCCCCGCCGGAGCGTCGTTGATGTGGACGTAGACGACCTCCTCCGCCTCCAACTGCTTCAGGTCGGTGAGCGTGCTTTGGCAGGTGTACCAGTGCCACGCATCCAGCAGCAGCCCGACGTTCCCCGTCCCGATGGCGCAACAGACCGCCAACATGCCTTCCATTGTGTAACAGCAGCCGTATCGGGCGTTCATGCGGGAGGTGTGGGGTCCGATGAACTCCAAGCCGAGAGAGTGCCCGTAGGCCGCCAACACTTCGGCAATCAACCCGAACCGCTTCACGAGGAAGTCGAACTGCTCTTGTCGTGTTTTGTCGTTCGACCAGCCGAGCACCCACGTCGCCGTGCGGAACGAGCCGATCTCCGCCGCCAACTGCGCTTGGTCGGGCAGTTTGGAGAGGCTCTCGAAGAACTCGGCGTCCGTGCCGCGCCAGTTGACGGGCAGCCCCCATCCGCCGATGCGGAGTCCCGCCTCGCTGTACATCTCTTTCACGGCGTCCGCGCCGTCGCTTTCAACGATGCCGCGCACCTGTCCGAGCGGTAAGTCCAAACCTTGAAATTCGCCGAGTTTCGCATAGCGGAGTCCGTCTTCCAACGTCTTGGTTGGGATGCCGACGGCTCCGGGGGCGAGGTTCCGAAACATGATTGCTCTCCGATTCCTGAGATTCATCTGATT
>JAQBWJ010000217.1 GCA_027625215.1 Candidatus Poribacteria bacterium | reverse complement strand
TGCGCGACTTCGTTCAACAGCGGAACGATGTCTTTCAGCGCGGAGATTTTCTTCTCGTGGATGAGGATGACGGGGTCTTCCAAGACCGCTTCCATGCGCTCTTGGTCCGTCACGAAGTAAGGGGAGAGGTAGCCTCGGTCGAACTGCATGCCCTCGACGAGGTCGACCGTCGTGTCGAGCGAACGCGCCTCTTCAACGGTGATGACGCCGTCCTTGCCGACCTTCTCCATCGCGTCGGCGATCAGTTCGCCGATCTCGTCGTCGTTGTTCGCGGAGATGGCGGCGACTTGGGCGATCTGCGTGCGCGATTCGTGCGGGGTGCTGATTTCATGCAGCCGCGCGACGACCTTGACCACCGCTTTGTCGATGCCGCGCTTGAGGCTCATGGGGTTGCGACCCGCCGTGACGTTCTTCAGACCTTCGCGGTAGATCGCCTGAGCGAGCACCGTGGCGGTCGTCGTGCCGTCGCCGACTTCGTCGGAAGTCTTGGAGGCGACTTCTTTGACCATCTGCGCGCCCATGTTTTCATAGGCGTTTTCAAGTTCGATCTCTTTGGCGACGGTGACGCCGTCTTTGGTGACGGTCGGCGCGCCGAACTTCTTGTCGATGACGACGTTGCGCCCTTTGGGACCCATCGTGACGCGCACGGCGTTCGCCAATTGGTCCACGCCGCGTTTAATCGAGGCGCGAGCGTCTTCATCGAAGGAAAGCTGCTTGGCAGCCATTGAACGGTCTCCTTCTGCTGTGCTAACTGAATCTTGGTTCGTTTAGACGATCTTTGCGAGGATGTCTTCTTCGCGGAGAATCAAGAACTCTTCGTTGTCGTACTTGATTTCCGTACCGGCGTATTTGCCGAACAGCACCTTGTCGCCCTTAGCGACATCGGGCTTCTGACGCTCGCCGCTGTCGAGGATTTTGCCGCCGCCGACGGCGATCACTTCGCCCTGCTGCGGCTTTTCTTTGGCGGTATCGGGAATGATGATCCCGCCGATCTTCTGTTCCTCTTCTTCCAACCGCTTCACGAGGATTCGGTCGTACAGAGGGGTGATTGCCATTGGTCGTTCCCTTTCGGTCCGATTAAGATGACCCCGAAACCGTGCTTCTTATAACGAGTGAAATCGTCGCACACGATTTTACGATTAGCAATCATAGACCGAGAGTGCTAAACAAGGCAAGAGTACTTCGGTGGGAAACGGTCGGGGAGCGCGTCTTTCTTTTAGGCTAGTGGTCTGTCAGGCTGAATCTTTGGTAAGGAGAACCCCCACCTCAATCCTCCCCCTGAGGGGGAGGATTGAGGTGGGGGTGATTATCCCAAACGTTCATCGTGACAAACCACTAGGGACGACGAACGTATTCCGTCTCGCCCCCGTTCGGACGAATCAATGGCGGAAGTGGCGCGTGCCGGTCATCACCATTGTCGCGTTGGCGGCGTCGGCGACGGCGATGGAGTCCGCGTCGCGGATCGCGCCGCCGGGTTGGACGAAGGCGGTGATCCCGTGCGCGACGCCCAACGCGGCGCTGTCCAAGAACGGAAACAGGGCGTCCGACGCCATCGCCGCGCCGGAGGCGTCGTCTCCCGCCTGCGCCAACGCCAACCGCACCGAGTTCACCCGGTTCGGTTGACCCGCGCCCATCCCCAACAGTGTGCGGTTTTTGGCGACGACAATCGCGTTCGATTTGACGTGTTTGACGCACTTCCACGCAAACCGCAAGTCCGCCCATTCCTGATCCGTCGGTTCGCGCTTGGTGGCGACGTTCCATTCGACGGCGTTCTCATCGGGGGCATCCGCTTCTTGGATGAGCATCCCGCCCTCGACGGTGCGGTAGCGCGCGCCGTATGCGTCGACCAGCGGCAGTTTCAGGACGCGCAGGTTCTGGCTGCGGCTTAGTCGCTCAACGGCTTCGTCGGTGAAGTCGGGAGCCATGACGATTTCAACGAACAGGCGGTCGCCGCTGGTCGGGTGTTTGGAGGCGCGGATCGCCGTTGCCAACGCCTCATCGACGGGACGGTTGAAGGCGATGATGCCGCCGAACGCGCTCAACGGGTCGGAGCGGAAGGCGCGTTTGTAGGCGGCGATGATGTCCTCGTCGCTTGCCAAGCCGCAGGGGTTCGTGTGTTTCACGATGACGGCGGTGGGGTCGGGGAAATCGCAGGCGGCTCCCCACGCGGCGTCCGCGTCGAGGATGTTGTTGTAGGAGAGTTCCTTGCCGTTCAGTTGGATCATCTGCGCCCAAACGCTTGGGGCGTCGGCGATGCGGTAAAAGGCGGCGGCTTGGTGCGGGTTTTCGCCGTAGCGGAGAGTTTGCAGCCGGTCCATCCACAAGGACTCGAAGGGGGCAAATCGCTGCGGTTGCTCATCCTCCTGAGCCGACAGGTAACGGGCGACGGCGGAGTCGTAGGTCGCCGTGTGTCGGAAGGCGTCTCGGGCGAGTCGCTTGCGGGTGGATTCGGAGAGTTCGCCGGAGTCGCGGATTTCGGCGATCACGGCGTCGTACTGATTCGGACTCGTGACGACGCCGACGAAGGCGTGGTTCTTCGCTGCCGAGCGCACCATCGTCGGACCGCCGATGTCGATGTTCTCGATGGCGTGTTCGTAGGTGACGTCGGGCTTGGCGACCGTCTCGCGGAAGGGGTAGAGGTTCACTACTACCAAGTCGATGAAGCCGATGCGGTGGGCTTCCGCTTGAGCGACGTGCGTCGGGTTGTCGCGCAGGGCGAGGATGCCGCCATGCACCGCCGGATGGAGCGTCTTGACCCGCCCGTCCATCATTTCGGGGAAGTTCGTCGCCTCGGACACGTCGCGCACGGGGACGCCGTTGTCGCGGAGGAGGCTCGCCGTGCCGCCCGTCGAGAGGATGTCGATGCCGCGGGCGGCGAGTTGTCGGGCGAACTCAACGATGCCGGATTTGTCGGAGACGCTGATTAACGCTCGTTTGATGGGTGGCACGGGGGTCTGCCTCAGTCTTTTCGGGGTACAGGCGGTTAAGCCGCCGGTTTTGCCTTGATGTAATCGACGTAGGAGATGTCGATACGCCGAGTACCGTGAACCGAGCCGGATTCAACAGAGTCGAGAATCTCGAAAAATGCCTTTGTCACATCATCCGAAAAAAACAAATCACCATCAGCCGTTGTTGCAGGCACGTCGGTGATATTGATTTGTACGCCGTCCTGAACAAATGTTTTGGAAACGACGGTTGGCTTAAGTTCCGAGCCAGTGTCCGGATGCTTCATCGCTCGCCTCATATAGTCGTTTGGTGAATGTCTCGTTCCAAAGTTAGGGGTCGCATTTGTATGCGGTGACCACAACCAGATTGTCTTCGTCTACGACACCACATACCACGTGAACTGGCTCGTGGCGCA
Organism: Candidatus Poribacteria bacterium; assembly: GCA_027625215.1. Taxonomy (GTDB): domain Bacteria; phylum Poribacteria; class WGA-4E; genus JAQBWJ01. The sequence goes on along the minus strand of JAQBWJ010000217.1, from coordinate 1,957 downwards.
CGTACGCAAGATAAATGCGAGTTGGATAGCGTCGCCCCGAACGGTAGACTTCCTCGATGATGGTACCATAATCGAGAACGTGCTCAACGTCGTGCGGACTCAACTCATCTTGGCGCATCTCATCAATCGCATGATCTTTCCATGTGAGTTTCGGACGGCGTGGTGGTCGTCCCATCAACCGATCTCCACGCCTTGCTCGCCGGAGACGATTTCGCCGATGACGGTCGGTTGCTCACCCGCGTTTTTCAACGCCGTCAGCGCAGCGGACACATCCCCCCGCGACACGATGACGACCATTCCGACGCCCATGTTGAACACGTGGAACATCTCGTCCTCCGCGACGTTGCCCGCTTCTTGGAGCCAGTTGTAGATCGGCAGCACATTCCACGTGCCGCGTTCGATGCGGGCGCGGCAGCCGTCGGGGAGAACGCGCTCGACGTTGTCCGGCAGCCCGCCGCCCGTGATGTGCGCCAACCCCTTCACCTCAACGGAGTCCATCAACGCCCGCACCGAGCGGACGTACGGCTTGTGCGGCTTGAGGAGCTCTTCGCCGACGGTGATCCCCAAACCGGGAATCGTGTCGCGGACGGTGAGCCCTGCCGCCTCGAAGACGATCTTTCGCGCCAACGAATACCCGTTCGTGTGCAGCCCGACGCTCGGCAGCCCGATCAGCGCATCGCCGGGACGAATCCCCCCGCCCGTGACGACCTTCGCGCGTTCGACCACGCCGACAATGGTTCCAACCAAGTCGTATTCGCCCTGTCCGTAGAGGTCGGGGAGCTCCGCCGTCTCGCCGCCGATCAACGCGCAGCCGACCTCCTTGCAGGCGCGCGCCAACCCGTCGATCAGTTGGGCGATCACGTCGGGACGGAGGTCGCCGATGCCGATGTAGTCGAGGAAAAAGAGCGGCTCCGCGCCTTGCACGAGGATGTCGTTCGCGCAATGCGCCACGATGTCGTAGCCGACCGTGTCGTGCTTGTCGAGCGCGAACGCGACCTTCAACTTCGTGCCGACGCTATCGACGCTTGAGACGAGCACGGGCGCGTCGTACTTGGCGAGGGCGAACAGCCCCCCGAACGAGCCGAGCTCGCTCAACACTTCGGGGCGATAGGTCGCCTGCACGCGGTCTTTGATGCGGCGAAACGCCTGTTCCTTCGCGTCGAAATCGACGCCCGCGTCGGCGTAGGTGAGAGATGGACGGTTCTTGTCGGTGTCACGGGTCATTCGACTTTGGATCCTCTTGGGGGTTCCTCGAACTGTTGGAAGAACTCGGCGCGTTTTTGCGCCTCCCGTTCGCGGGAGACGCGGTTGTTGATGCGAAGGAAAGCAATCAGCGCGACCGCTCCGAGCGCGGTGAATCCGACAGCGACGGCTCCCAGATGCACGCCCAGCACCTTATGCAGAACGAACGCCGCGAGCCCCATGGCGATCCCGCCGAGCACCATCGGTCGAAAATACTCGACGGAGGTGCCGCGTTGGAAGACCTTGTTGAGTAAGGGTTCCTGAGCGCTGCGCTTTCGGCTGCTGCTGAAACGGCGGCGTGTGATGGGACTCATTGGCTGGAGCTCTCCGTCATCTCACTCTCGTCCGATGGCGACATGAAGCGTTCCGGTATCGTTCGACGGGCGCCGATCCGGGATCCTTCGCGGTTCTGCTCCTCAGAATGACGAGCGGGAGGGCGTTTTACTGGCGGTCTCGTCCGCGCGAGAAGTCGATGCTCAACTGGTGCAGATTTTGACCGCTGAACTCAATCGGGTACTCCCCATCGAAGCACGCTTTACAATAGTGCGTCGGCTGCTTCACGCACGACAACATCCCCTCGATACTCAAATACGCGAGCGAGTCCGCGCGGATGTACGCGCACGTCTCGTCAAGCGTATGATCGCTGGCGATCAGGTCGTTGCGGGGCGGGATATCGACGCCGTAGAAGCAGGGGGTCAGCGTCCGGGGCGCGGCG
>JAQBWJ010000216.1 GCA_027625215.1 Candidatus Poribacteria bacterium | reverse complement strand
CCGTCCCGTTTTCACCGACAGCCTAACCCCGCGTTGGGGCAACGGCACCGAGTTCCGCATGGTGCGTCTAGGCGACTACAAGTACGTTCGCTTCCGCAACGCCCCGTCGCTTTTTTTCAACGTGAAGACCGATCCCGGCGAGTAACGCAACCTTCTGACGCGCGGCGTCCCGCCCGACGCGCAACCCATCCTCCTCCAGTTGGAGCGCGTCGCCGCTGAAACGATGGACTTCGACGCCGCCGAACGCGAACGCAAAGAACGCGACGCCCCGCTACAACAACAGTTCAAACTGGGCTTGCCGCCGAGTCAGGGCAACCTCTACCTGATGCCGTCCGGTAAACTCGTCAACGCGGAGGACGCTCTCTACAACCCGACGGTCGTGACGGAAAACCCGTCGGAGGCGTTCGACGACTATCCCGACTGAACACCTCCTCATCGCTTGAAACCGCTGAAATCTTAGGCGCGTTAACGCTGTTGTGCGAGACGGACGTGTCGGCTCGTCCCACAAACAGTACACTCGCGGTTGACGACCTTCACCTCCCGCGACCGGATCCCCGCCACCCAACGGAAAGATTCATGAGCGAGAAAAAACTGTTCCTCATCGACGGCATGGCGTTGGTCTATCGCGGACATTTCGCCCTCATCCGCAGCCCGCGACTCACCTCCACCGGCATGAACACCTCCGCCCCGTTCGTGACGGCGAACGTCGTCATGGAAATCCTCAACAAAGAGAAGCCGACCCACATCGCCTGCGTCTTCGACACGCCCGAACCGACCCATCGCCACCTCGAATACGCGGAATACAAAGCGCAACGCGAGGAGATGCCCGAAGACCTCAGCGTCGCGCTGCCGTACTGCGTCCGGCTGTTCGAGGCGATGAACATTCCCGTCATCAAGATGCCCGGCTACGAGGCGGACGACGTGATCGGCACGTTGGCGCGTCAGGCGGAAAAGGAGGGCTTCACAACCTTCATGGCGACGCCAGACAAGGACTACGCCCAGTTGGTGGACGAAAACACGTTCATGTACAAGCCGGGACGCTCCGGCAGCGGTGCGGACGTGCTTGGGGTGAAGGAAATTTTGGACGAGTGGGAAATCTCCCGCGTCGAACAGGTGATCGACATTTTGGGGCTGATGGGCGATAAGGTGGACAACGTTCCCGGCGTGCCCGGCATCGGCGAGAAGACGGCGAAGAAACTGATCGCCGACTTCGGCTCCGTCGAAAACCTGTTGGACAACGTGGACGAGTTGAAGGGCAAGCAGAAGGAAAGCTTGATCGAGTACCGCGAGCAGGCGTTGCTGTCGAAGCGGTTGGTGACGATTGACTGCAACGTCCCCGTCACGATCAACCCGAACGACCTGATTCGGAAAGAGCTCGACCTGCCGAGCCTGCAACAGTTGTTCGCCGAACTGGAGTTCAAAACGCTCGGCAAACGCTGGTTCGGCGACGATTTCGACGTGGCGTTGCAGCGCGTCGCCGAAGAACAGGACGGCGAAACGGTCACGCTGGAGACGATCTCGGAGGTCGATCACGACTACAAACTCGTCGCGTCGAAGGAGGAACGCGCCGCGCTCATCGCCGAGATGATGAAGCGCGAAGCGGTCTGCTTCGACCTCGAAACGACGGGACTCAACCCGAAGACCTGCGAGATCGTCGGCATCGCCTTGTCGTACGAGCCCAAAAAGGGCTTTTATGTGCCTCTCCCGACGGATCAGACGCAGGCGAAGGCGATCTTGGACGAGTTCCGCCCGTTCCTCGAATCGGACGTAGTCGTGAAGGTCGGTCACAACACGAAGTACGACCTGTCCGTGCTGCGATGGCACGGCATCCACGTTAGCACGGCGATCTTCGATTCGATGCTCGCCGCGCATCTCGCCACGCCCGACCTCAAGCGCAACATGGACTATCTCGCGGAGGCGTTGCTCGGCTATCGCCCCGTCTCGATCAAAGACCTGATCGGCGAGCGCGGCGAGGAACAGCGCACCATGCGCGAGGTCGATGTCGAAACGGTGAAGGAGTACGCCGCAGAAGACGCGGATATCACCTTCCAACTGTACGAGAAGTACAAGCCGCTGCTGAAAGAGCAGGAGCAAGAGCGCGTCTTTTATGAGGTGGAATGTCCGCTGGTGCCGGTGCTGGTCGAGATGGAGTATGAGGGCATCCGCCTCGACCCAGAGGTGCTGCACGCGATGTCCGGCGAGTGGGAACGGCTCGCGGACGAAGCGCGCGACTCCATCTTCAAGATCGCGGGCGAGGAGATCAACCTGAACTCTCCCAAGCAGTTGGGCGAGATCATGTTCGACAAGTTGGACATCGAACCGAAGCCGCCGAAAACCAAGACGGGTCAGTACCAAACGAACGAGCAGATTCTGTCGCGGTTGGCTCCGAACCACGAGATCGCCCAATTGATCCTCGACCACCGCATGTACACGCGCCTGAAGACGAACTACGTCGATCAATTACCCGACTCGATCTACGCGCGGACGGGCAGAATCCACACGAACTATGAACAGGCGGTCACGGCGACTGGTCGGATGCAGTCGAGCGGACCCAACCTGCAAAATATCCCGATCCGCTCCGAGAAGGGGCAGGAGATCCGCAAGGCGTTCGTCGCCCGCAACGACGACTACCTGCTGCTCGCGGCGGACTACTCGCAGATCGAGCTCCGCATCGCCGCCGAAATCAGCAAGGACGAGGGGCTGATGCAGGCGTTTGCGAACAACGAGGACATTCACACCGCGACCGCCGCGCGCGTCTACAAGGTGTCGTCGGGCGACGTGACCCCCGACATGCGAAGCAAGGCGAAGATGGTGAACTTCGGCATCCTGTACGGGATCTCGGCGTTCGGGTTGGCGCAGCGGTTGAACGTGCCGCGAGCGGAGGCGTCCGAACTGATCGACACGTATTTCGAGCAGTTCCCCGGCGTCCGAAACTACATGGACGAGACGATTGCGTTCGCCCGCGCGCACGGGTACGCGGAAACGCTCATGGGGCGACGCCGTTACTTCCGAGACATCAATTCCGCCAACGCGACCTCTCGCGGCTCCGAGGAACGCAACGCGATCAACAGCCGGATACAAGGCTCCGCCGCCGACATGATTAAGATTGCGATGGTGAAAATCCACAACGAGATCCAAAAGCGCGGGCTGAAATCGCGGATGTTGCTGCAAGTGCACGACGAACTCGTCTTCGACATGCACAAGAGCGAAGAAAACGAGTTGAAGCCGCTCGTGGACGAACTGATGCGAACGGCGATCCCGATGAGCGTGCCGATCCTCGTTGAAATGGGGACGGGCACGAACTGGCTCGACGCGCACTAGTCCGATTTGCTGTCCACGAACGATACAGCGACGTGCCGATCTGTCCACATCTGATACAGCAATCACACACGAAACGCCGGAAGAACCCCGATTCTTTCGGCGTTTCGTATGTGGCACCACATTTGCTGTATGAATCTGTTTAAGACGCGCCACTCCAATTCCCTCACCTTTGACGGGTGACGGTGGTCAACCGAGCGCAACAGCGCGCGATCAAACCAACGGTGGGAGCCAACATGATGCGGCACACACACAAACTCATCCTCTGCCTGATGGCAATCGCCCTGACGACCACCGCCCTCGCCGATCAGTGGACGACGAAATCCTCGTTGGCGACGGCGCGAGCCTCTCACGGAGCCGCCGTTGTGGACGGTCGAGTCCTCGTCTTCGGCGGCGGCGCGGCAGACCCAGAACCCCGCATGTTGAATGAGGTCGAGTCCTACGACCCCGCGACGAACGCATGGACGCCTCGCGCCTCGATGCGGTCGCCCCGCGCGTTGTTCGGCGTGGCGCAACTTGACGGCAACGTGTTCGTCTGCGGCGGCTCGCCCGACAACGAACGCGCCATCGCCACCGTCGAGGCGTACGACCCGGCGACGGACTCGTGGGAATCGCTCGCCGACCTTCCGCAACCGATGATCGGACCCGTCGCCGCGTCGATGAACGGGCGCGTCTACGTCATCGGCGGCATGGACTTCTTCAAAGGCGCGACCTACGCTACCGTCTACGAGTACAACCCGGCTTCCGACTCTTGGAAGGAACGGGCGCCGATGGAGAAAGGTCGCGGCATGGCGGGTGTGTTGGTGATGGGCGACGAAATCTACGTCTTCGGCGGGCTGAACCTGGGCGAAGGCGAAACAAGCGATGTCGAATCGTACAACCCCGCGATGAACACCTGGACGACCCGCGCCGCCATGCCTGAGCCGAGCAGCGCGTTCGCCGTTGCCGAGATCGGCGGAATCGCCTACACCATCGGCGGCAACTACCCCGACGGCACGCCCGGCGGGACTCAAGTGAACGCATATGACCCGACCCGCGACCGCTGGACGGAACGCGCCGCCGACCGGATGCCCACCACCCGTTCAAACGCGACGGCGACGGTCATCGACGGCTCCGCCTATGTCATCGGCGGCTTCAACGGACTCAACATCTACAACACGGTCGAACGGTTCACGCCGGACGCCGTCCCGCGCGCCGTGTCCGCAAGCGGCAAACTCGTGACGATGTGGGGCGTCCTCAAGTCGGACTGAGCCGGACGCTCTCCTTACATCAAGCCAAGTCCGTCCGTTGCGATGAGTCGGGGCGATGCGCGATAATGCCGACTCATCGCGCTGGTGAATGGACTTGAATTTGGAAAGGACGACGTTCAACATGGCTCTGAACATTGCGATTGCCGGATGCGGCGGCATGGCGGGTGGACACCTCCGCGCGTACCTCAAAATCATCGAGACGGTGCCGGGCAAGATCAACCTCGTGGCGATGTGCGACCCGTTTGTCGAGAGCGCGGAGAAATTCGCCGCGCAGGTCGAAGCGCAGACGGGCAAGAAACCGACCGTGTACGCCGAGATTGATGAGATGCTCTCGCGCGAAGACCTCGACGGCGTGGATATCTGCTCGCCGCACGGCTATCACCACATCAACGCGATCAAATGCCTCGACATGGGCATCAACGTGATCGTCGAGAAGCCCATCGGAGTGACGGTCAAGGCGACGCACGCGATCATGGAAGCGTCGAAACGCAACCACCGCATCGCCGCGACCGCCGAACAGATCCGCCGGATGCCCAGCCGACGCGCCGCGAAATGGGCGTTCGAGAAAGGCATGATCGGCGAGGTGCGGCAGTTCTTTTCCCAACAGGCGGGATGGAGCGACCACAACCCGACCGACCGCTGGCATTGGCGGCTCGACCTGAATCTCGGCGGCGGCGGCATGGTGATGGACTCCGGCGCGCACTACTGCGACACGATCCGCTGGCTGTTCGGCGACCCTGAGACGGTCTACGCCC
>JAQBWJ010000215.1 GCA_027625215.1 Candidatus Poribacteria bacterium | reverse complement strand
AGGTGACTGCGCCTGCAACATCCCGTGAAGCACCCGTGAAACCAGAGAAGCCTCCTCGGCGAACAGTTCCTGAACCAACGGTTCCAACTCCGATGGACGCCGCACCACATCTTCCAGCATTTCCAAGACCCCTTTCAGAAAAACCCGCTGTCCGAAGGAATCCTACTCACGTCAAAGGATACGTACAAGAGCACATGTCCCAACTCATCGGATGGGGTCAGCATCCTGTGTTGAGTAAAACAGGGGCGGTTTAGATCAGTTCCCCCAAGATTGGGGGTTGTTTCCTGTCCAGTCAACCACTCGGACAGGTGCACAAACCGCCCGATATTCTCCCGTTTCTTGAAGCCTCTCATCATTTTGGATCGGATTTTCAAACACCCCCCAATCGCCCGCTCGGTCACATTGTTGGTGTATTTCAACGCCTGCTTCCACGTCTCCGAAATCTCCATGCCAACTGCTTCAACGAACACTCCGGCGTTGCCGTCTCGCCCTCGCCGGGAGCGCAGGCATCGCGCCGGTGGCGATAGATTCGGGACGCGACCTCTTCGCCGCCTTCGAGTGTCTCGTCCAAAAGACGTTCCAACGCCCGAACCCGTTGGCTGCGGGCATACCCGTGCTTCATTCCCTCCGGTTGGCACGTCCATGTCTTCCCACAAAAGGCGCACCGCATCCGCACCTTCTCCACCTGGTCAAGGCGCGTATCTACCGGATGTTGCACGCGACGTTAATGAATACGACCCCTGCGACGATCACAATGAGGGCAACCACGCAAGACTTGTGGCACGTTCCTGGACTGTGGAAATCTCAACTCGTTTCATAGTTCCTGACTCCAAGACGATAGGGCGTTGGTTTACACCCTACCGTGAGACAGGAACCCTTTGATGTACAATCCCACCCCGATACACCTCACAATCAACGTGTCACGCGAGATGTTTGCGGAAGGAGAACATCCCTGCAAACGGTGGTTTTCACACGCGATTGGGCAACTCGGACCGTTCCGCGCTGGGTTCGCAACGTTGACTGTAGCAGTTCCACTCACTTATCATCTGGGATATTAACGGCGATTGAATTGATCCCATATTCTTGACGAAACGACGAACCACGTTCATGCTTCGCTTTGCAGAGAAAGAATCGGTTTATGACAAGCGCGTACGGTCGCGTCTCGGTAATGCGGCGCGACTCGACGGTGACGGTCAAGAACGCGCATCTGACGGTCGCCTACGATCTCAATACGGGGTGCTGGAGTTACTCGGACGCGAACAGCCAAGAGCTCATTCGCGCCGTCGGAGCGCGGTGGGTGCAATCGGACGGCAAGGCTCGCACCACGTACGGCGAGGGCGTCCGTTCGTTTCGAGCCGAAGCGGTTGAGTCCGAACGGTACGGCGACGGCGCGCGAACTGTCTTCCACCATCACCGAGACGGCGATTTCGCGGGCACCGAACTGGTGATCGACGTGTTCTCCGACTCGCCCTTCGCCGCGCTCCAACTTCGCGCCTGCAACGAAGGACGGCGACCCTTCCGCGTCGAGCGGTTGGAAATTATCGACGTGCCCAAACCCGAAGGCGGCGTGGCGACGGGCGGCATCTACCTCGACACCGACCCTACCGACTGCTTTCTGTTTCTCAACAGTTCAAAACTACTGGCGCGGGGCGTCCAATCCGTTCGCAAAGGGATGGTCTTTCCCGCCGAACCGGAGGACGAACCTGTCTCGGACGGGATCGTGTTCAATCCGGCGAACCAACGCGCCGTCACGTTCGGTTTCGCGGAAGGCGGACGCTGGTGGAGCGGAGCGCAACTTGGCTACAACCCGACCGGGATTCAGGAAGAGCCGAGCCAGCACGGGATGAACGTCTGGCGAGTCTATCAGACGTGCGACGACGCGCGGTGCGGTCCCGGCGAGGCGGTCGAGTCCGAATGGCTGCTATTGAACGTGACGACGCCCGCTTCCGAAGCGCAACGGCTTTTCGCCGAGACGACGCGCGGCATAGGCGCGGCGATGACGCACGAACCGCCGTCCGTCACGCTTCACGTTCCCGACAAGGACGACGACCAGCCGACCTCCAAGCGCGTCGAGAACATCCTCAACTTCCTGTCGAATCAAGGCGCGTCCATCCCGAAAGGGGCTGGCGGGATCGCCTATCTGCGGCTCGGCGAGGGATGGCTCGGCGTCACGAACGAAGACCGACAACGCCATTTTCCGAACGGCATCCGCGAGACAGTCAACGACGCGCACGCTGCGGGCGTCAAAATCGGCGCGGAAGTCTCGACGTTCTTGGTCGATGACGTGCCCGACCGATTCCACGACGCGCTCATTTCCCACCGCAACGGGCGCAAGACGACGTTCACCTCCGACAGCCACGAAGACGCGAAGGCGTTCGACCCGTCCCATCCGCTGACCCGCGAGTGGCTCGTAGAACGGTTCCGCGAGGTGTACGACGAGTGGGGTTTCGACGCGCTCTACACGAACCTGATGCCGTTCCGTGAACTGATGGGGCAGGATGTCTCGCGCTATCGCTGGCACGAGGCGTACATGACGCGCATGGAACTCACCCATCGCGCCCATCGGCTACTGCTCGACGTGAAGAACGAGGTCGCGCCGAACAAAACGCTCGGCATCGCGGACGTGCCGCAGAATGTCGCCTTCGCCGGAGACTACCGAGCCGCCGTCGGTCTGGACGAGTACTATCGACTCCACACGGGGCTGTGGCAGGGTCAATGGGGGTTGAAGGAACTGCTGCGGGCGCACACGGCGAAGTGGTACACGCAGGGCTGTTGGTGGCAGATGGAGATGGGTCCTCTCCGTTTTGTGGAGGGACGCACAAACAATGAATCGCAACTGATGCTGACGTTGGGCATCCTCGGCGGCGGACACCTCACCTTCACGGACGACCTCGCCGCGCTCGACCGCGACGACGCGAATCTGCTCTCCCAAAGTTTGCCCCTGATGGGCGGCGTTGTGCGCCCCGTGCCGATGGCGAACACGAACGTCTATGCGTGGACGCGCACGATTGAAACGTCGTTCGGCAACTGGGAACTGCTCGCGCTCGTCAACCTGTCCGACCACTTCGAGGACGCTGAAATCCCGTTCAGCGACATGGGATTGAGCCGTTCGAGCGACTACGTGGCGTACGAGTTTTGGGACAGCATCTTCTTCGGGCTGCACCAACGCTCGTTCGCGGTGATGTCGTTGCCGCCTCGCTCCGCCAAACTGTTCGCCATCCACGAGGAACAGTCGCATCCGTCGTTCATCTCGAGCAACCTGCACGCCTCCCAGGGGGAACAGGAACTGTTGACGGTGGGGTGGGACGCCAAGAGCGAGTCGATTCTCGGCGTCTGTCGTCCCTACGACAACGGACGCGGCTCGTTGTACTTCTTCGTGCCGGAACAGTACATCCCCACGCAGGTTTCGTGTGTCGGGGCGAAGTACTCGTACGAATGGAAGTCGCCGATCCTCGAACTGCATGTCGCATTGGAAGACACGCCGTCGCCGTTCAGCATCCGCTTTGCTAGAACGTCGGGATAGACCTGCGAACGCAACACGTAGGGGCGACGGCGGTCGCCCTACCCATCAGGCGTAATCTCAAAAGAATATCAGTCGGAACCGCCGTCGCGCATCGCTTGGGCGTTCGCCTGTTGTTGCACTTTTGCGCGCAACTTGGCGTTGTCCGGGTCGCGCTCCAACGCTTGCCTCCACGTCGTCAGCGCGAGGCGCGGGTCGCCGGATTTCAGGTAGGCATCGCCGAGGTGTTCAAGAATTTCGGCGTTTTCGGGCTCGAACGAGATCGCTTGTCGCAGCAGTTTCACCGCGCCGCCGTAGTCCCCGCGCTTGAACTGCGCCCATCCGAGACTGTCGAGGTACGCTGGATTCTCCGGCTCCACCGCCAACGCCTGTTGAATCAACCCGACAGCGTAATCGAGCCGTTCGCCGCGATCCGCGAACAGGAAACCGAGACTGTTCAACGCGCGATGATCGTTCGGGTCGATGGCGATGACCTGCTCGAGCGTCATCACGGCGTTGTCAACCGCACCCATCTGATCGTAGACCATCGACAGCCAGTACAGCCCGTCCACGTTGTTCGGGTCGATTTCAAGAGAGCGCGTCAGGACATGAAGCGCGTCTTCGTACTTCTGTTGGTGGAGGTAGATGCTGCCCAGCAGACGGTTCGCCTCCGCGTTGTGCGGTTCGACGGAGATGACGCGCGCGCATTGACGCACCGCGTCGTCGTACCGTTCGAGGCTCGCGTACAACCGCCCCAGCATGATGCGAATTTCCGATCCGCCATTGCCGTCGTTCAGCGCGATCAGTTTTTCGTAGGTGTCGGCGGCGTCCGCGTACCGCTCCATCACCACGTAAAGGCTGCCGATCTCTTTCAGCAGACCCGGCGCGCGTGACGGACGGAGTTTCAGGAGCGTCTCGTACTGCTCGACGGCTTCGTCCGCCATTTCCAACTGTTTGTAGAGGTCGGCGAGCGCGTCTCGCGCGGGGGTGTAGTCCGTGTCGAGCGTGATGGCGCGTTTGTACAATCGCCTCGTCCGCGTTGCCCGCCGCTTGATAGGTGTTCGCCAGATTCACGCGGAACCGCACGTCAAAGGGTCGCAGGTGGATCAACTGCTTGTATGCGGCGATGGTCGTGTCGAAATCGCCCATGTCCATCGTGACGGCAGCGAGATACCAGTAGGCGTTAACGTACGTCGGATCAACCTCCGACGCCCGCTTGAAGTTTTCCGCCGCCTCCTTCGCGTTGCGACGAACGAGCGCGGCGCGTCCCAACGTGAAATAGGCGGGGGCGTAGTCCGCGTTGTACGACAACGCGGTGTTTGCCGACTCTTCCGCCAATCGCAGATTCTGTAGGGAGAAATGCAGTTCCGCCATCCGGGTATGAAGCGCGGCGGAATCCGAAATGACCTCAATCGCTTTGGCGAGTTCCTCCCGCGCCTTCACGAGGTGTTCGTGGTACTGATAGTACGTGGACGCCATCAGGTGCGCCCGCGCGCTCACTTTCGCGTTGAGCTCCGCGCTCAATGGCTCGGACGAGACCTCCGCGTCGTCCAGCGCGTCGAGAGATTGCGCCGACGCGCCGCACACCAATCCAAACATCAGGCATCCCGCGAGAGCGCCGCGTCTCATCTCCCCAAACGGCTTGGGCTTATTCGTCGGAGGGGTCGTCCGATTCACGGACGGATGCGGCGTTGGAGTCCATTGGAGCGGTCGCGCCATTGCTTGCCTCCTGTGCGCCAGCCTCCTGCTCGGCGTCTTCATCTTTGGGGATGCGGGCGATCCCTTGAATCCGTTGCCCGTCTTGCAGCGACATGATCCGAACGCC
>JAQBWJ010000214.1 GCA_027625215.1 Candidatus Poribacteria bacterium | reverse complement strand
ACGAGCCGATATAGCGGCGGCGCATCTGCCCCATCTCTTCGTACTCTTCGTAGATTTCCTCGCGGTCAATTGTTTGGAGGAACGCGACGACGCCGTAAAAGTTTTCCTGCGTCCACTGTTCGGACTTGTGGTCGTGACACTCGGCGCATTGGATGGGCAGCCCCAAAAATGTGCGGGTCGAACGGGCGGCGAAATCCTTCGTGTTGCCCTCGAAACTGATGATGTACTCGCCCGCGCCGTCCTCCTGAGTCGGACCCGTCGTCGTGATGAGGTGTCGCACCATCGCGTCGTACGGCATGTTCTGTTGGAGCGCGGTTCGGAACCAGCCTCGCAGACGGGTGTACTCGCGGCTGTCGGGGTTCGCGTTGCCGATCAGCCACGTCGTCCACACGCCAGACCAGTACTCGAGGTAGTCGTCCGACTTGAGAAGGTCGTCAACGACGCCGGGACGCTTGCCCTTGCCGCCGCGAATGACGAAATCCGCCGCGTCGGTCGAAGGCGGGATCACGCCCGTCGTATCGAGCCACGCGCGACGCAGAAACGCGCCGTCGTCCGCCTGACCGGACGCTTCCAACCCAACCTGTTTGATCTTCGCGTCAACGAAGGCGTCGATCTTTTGCGCCGTCTGCATCACCTCGTCGATTCCGACACGCGGCGCGGGCGCCCATGTGCCGTCGGACTGCCGCACGGACGGAGAGGCTTCGGTCGGCATCTGCCCCTGCATCATCAACGAAACATCCGCCGGACGCGCGGGACGCATCGTCGAACCGGACGACATGGCGCCGGGCTTGGAGATCGTCGCGCCCGATGCGCCGGACATCGACGCGGGCGCGGCGGGTGAACCGGGAGCAGTCGGTGCGACATCCGTCGTGCCGTCCAAACCGATGGCGCTGTCGTCGCTCATCATCGCGCCGTCGAGGTCCTGACCCGTCGCGGGAGCCGCCATCGGCGCGTCGGGGCGCGTTTCGCCGTCTTCGGTGAGGGAGGTCTTCGAGGCTTTGCCCGTCACGGCGCGGTGCTGCATCGCTTCAAGACCGCGCATCGCCGACTTGCGGACGGCTTCGTTCTCGTCTTTGCGGGCGAGTTCGCGGAGGAGCGCCTTGTCGTCCGTCAGGTCGCCGACCTTGCCGAGCGCGATGGCGGCTTCGCTGCGGACGCCCCACGTCTTGTCGGCGAGCATCGAGCGCACCGCGACCACGCCGAACGGGTCTTCCGTCATCCCCAACGCGGAGACGGCTTCCCACCGCAGGTTCGCGTCCGCGTCGTTCAGCATGTGGACGAGTCCCCGCACGCCGCGATCTTTGGCGGAGACGAGCAGTTTGCCGTACGACCCGCGCAACGATCCGCGCGCGCCGCGCATCTTTTCAACGAGCGAGAGAATGTCTTTGTCGAGTTCGTTCGCGCCGACGCCGGGCACCTTCGGCAGCTTGTCGAGCAGCGATTCCGATTGCTCGGCGGACATGGCGCTCGTCTGCGCGACGCCGGGCGTCCACGCGGACGACGCAAACCACGTCCCGCCGATGACGGAAGCCGTCAACGCGCCGACCATCAATCGTTTCGTCCACCGCATGTTGAATTCGTCCTCTCTGCTCGTCCCAACGTCGATTCGTCAAATCGTAAAAACCCGTGCCGACCTCAACTTGTTAAAAAGATACGGCGTTGCGTCGTTCAAGGTGACGCGCGTACCCTCTGCTACCATACGAACGTCATGTCGGAAAGTTCAGTTCACGCGCGTACGGGGAGTGAGGGGAAAACCGGCGACTCATTTTACAATGGCGACCCGAATGTCGTCAAACGGCGCGAGGCACGGAAACCGCCCGATCAACGCGGAATCGAACCGTACGGCGACATCGTTCATCTTGATTTAATCCGACTGAAACAGTCGCGCGGCGGATTATCGACCGCATCGCGCAATCGATGGGTTGGGGGATAAGGAAGGCTGTTGCGAATCAGGACTGTTCAGTTCTCACATCGTTCGTCTGATTTTGGGGGATGTAAGGTCAAACCTGCCACCTGTCATTCCGAACTACTGTGAGGAATCTCTCCGAAAGCGCCTCATTGAGGGTGTTTATCCGAGAGATTCCTCACAGTAGTTCGGAATGACTAAGGGGCGGTTTGGCTTGAAGGGGACACTTTAACATCGAACCATTTCCGAGAACTGAACAGCCCCTTGTTGCGAAATTCGTCCCATCTACGAAGGAAACCTCTCGCGTCATGATGACACTCTCTCCCTATTACGACGACTTTCTGCCCGACCTGACGCGACTCATCAACACGTCCATCGGGAGCGTGCCGCCCGGTTTCCAACTGAAGCCGCCGCAGGTCGCCGCGCTGCTCGACGCGGATTTCGTCGGTTGGGGCGAACACTATCCCGTTGCGAACGGCGCGCCCGCCTATGTCGTTGTGCGTACAGGAGGGCGACGCGCTCGTTGCCGTCGCGCATTGGCGACTGCCCAACGCGGACAACCCCGACCGGAACGACGACGCGAAACGTTCCTGCGACATCCAATGGATCGTCGCCGCGCCGCACGCGGAACACGCCGTTTCGCGCCTGCTGAACGAAATCGAAACGAAGGCGGCGCGCGCCATGTGTCGAACGCTCTCGGCGAGTGGGCGAAACCCGTTGGGCGTCGGGTGGTTCGGGACGCCCACGACGTGGAGGTCGGTGTCGGAGGGGTTGCGCCGCGCGCGGTTCCAGCCGACGGGAAAGTGGTTGTTGATGTTCGGCGACACGTACGCGCCCCAAACGACTTCGATTCCCGGCGCGACGTTTCGGTGGAACGCGGACGAACGCGCCGGAGAATGGACGGTTGAAGCGGTACTCGACGGCGATGCGGTCGGCGAGTGTTCGGTGTGGGCGATTCCGCGTCCGTTTGACGGATGCGGCGAAGCGGGCGAGTGGATGACGCTCGAATGGCTTGGCGTTGAGGAAGCGTGGCAACGTCGCGGGATCGGTCGGGCGTTGCTGGCGGAGCAGCGTCGTTTTTGGCGGGAACGCGGCGCGCGCCACTTGCTGCTCTGGACGGAAACGGACAATCTACCCTTACAGGCGCTTGCGAGTTACACCGGGTTTCGGTTTGCGCCGGAGTGTTGGCAGTGGGAAAAATCGGTTGAACCTGCTTGATACGACGACCGACTCGAAGCCGTTTCACAAAAATCGCTCCGATTGCCCCTTTTGCGTCAAAAGGGATGTTGTCGCGCGTACCCGCGCGTGATATGATTCGACTTGGCTTTTTTTGTGCCGATCCGTCTATCGAAACGTCGGGCGGGGCGCGGCATTACGGGCTGACCTCTCACCCCGCACTTGAACAATCTGCGTGGGAGCGTCCCGTCCACGACACTAATGACGACATGATCACGCGACGACAACGGGTTATCTAACGGTAGGGCTTGAGGGAGCGACAATGAAGCGTCAACGGTTGCGCCGATGGGTTACGGCGATTTCGCTAGCCGCAATCGGAGCCATGTGGATCGGATGCGCCACGCCGTCTCCGTACGGGATCGATCAGATCGACGGGAACTTGCCGGAAGAAGACACCATTCTGACCGAGCCCAGAGTCAACCCCGACGACGAGATGCCCGTCGAGCCGACGGAACCGCCCGATCAACTCACCCAGATTCAAACCGCCGTCGAAACGATACAAGGCGATATCGAAGACTTGCAGGCGCGTCAGCAGGCGTTGAGGATGGACGTGGCGAACCTCGGCACGCGGGTCGAGGATGTCGAGAACAACCTCGACGCGATGGCGCGCTCCTATTCGACGCGGTTCGACAATTTCGACGCGGAGATACAACGCATCCGCGAAGGCATGAACAGCCGCTCCGCGATGACCCCGATGCCGAACGTGGAGTCGAACGTCAATCCGGGTACGCCGCGCGATTTCGAGGCGGAGGTCGCCGTCGCGGTGGACGAGTGGCGTCAGGCGTGGCAGCAGAAGAACCTGAACGGCTATTTGGCGCACTACGCGCCGGACGCGCAGGTGACGCGCATCTCGTTGGCGAACGGCGGCACGTTGCGCCCGCACAAACTCAGCCGCGCGCAACTCTCGCAGCGCATGACCGCGTTGAACAAGATGCACGGACGCATGGAGGTCGAAGTGAAAGGCTTCCGCGTCGAGAAAGACCCGAATACGGCGAACATGGTGGCGACCTTCCAGCAGGAGTTCTCCGCATGGACGCGACCCAACGACCTCAAGCCGGTTTACACGGACAAGGGCGTCAAGACGCTCGTGTTCAAAAACGTGTCGAATCGGTGGCAGATTGTTCGGGAAGATTGGGTCCCGATCCAGTAATCATGTCTGAAGACCAAGACCCTAAGCCGACTCAGACCTACCGATTCATCGTAAGAGAAGATGGCGAAGCGGAGCGAATCGACCGGTACGTGACCGGGAAGTTCGCTCCGCTTTCACGTACCGAGGTGCAGCGGCTTATCAAGGATGAAGCGGTACTCGTCAACGACAAGCCCGCGCGGGCGGGCGCAAAGTTGGCGTTGGGAGACGCCGTAACGGTCATCGTGACAGAGGCGGCGTCGGAGGTCGTCGAGCCGGAGGCGATCCCCCTCGACATTGTGTACGAAGACGACGCGGTGATCGTCGTGAACAAGGCGGTCGGGATGGTGGTGCATCCGGCGCCGGGTATTTTCTCCGGCACGTTGGTGAACGCGCTGCTGCATCACTTCCCGCCGATTGCGACTGTCGGCGAGGAAGACCGTCCCGGCATCGTGCATCGGTTGGATCAGGATACGTCGGGGTTGCTCGTTGTGGCGAAGACGGACGAGGCGTTGTCCTCGTTGCAAGACCAGTTCCGCACGCACGATGCGGGACGACACTACCTCGCGCTCGTCTGCGGCGCGCCGAAGGAGGACGCGACGATCCGCGTTCCCATCGGGCGCAGCACGCGCGACCGCACCAAGATGTCCGTAGAGGGGTTGAACCCGCGCGAGGCGGTGACGCACTTTCACATCTTGGAGCGGTATCACTTCTCGGACTCGTACGGCGGATCATACGCCCTGTTGGACGTGTCGTTGGAGACGGGACGCACGCATCAGATTCGCGTGCATTTGGCGCACATCGGCTATCCGATTGCGGGCGATCCGACGTACGGCAGCGGGGCGAAACGCGCCGTCAAACTCTCGCCCAAAGCGCTCAAGGCGGATTTCATCGGGCTGACGCACCAACTGCTGCACGCCTACCGACTGCGGTTCACCCACCCGATGACGCACCGGCAAGTCGAGTTTGAGGCGGAGTTGACGGAACCGTTTCAACGGACGCTTGACCACTTGCGCGAGGCGGTCTCGTAGGCTGGGGCGATCTCACTCCCCCTCAAAC